>JBFJWO010000094.1:0-12362 GCA_041623575.1 Gammaproteobacteria bacterium | reverse complement strand
GGCGCGGGCCGCGTCGGCCTTGCGCTCGAACCACTTGGCTGCTTCGTCTTCCCAGTCGTCCATGCGCACGTACGAGCTCTGCCGTGGATCGTTGATCATGTTCGGATCGACCTCGACGCCGATGCCCTCGAGGAAGTTGACCAGGCCGATGCGCTCGATCATCTCGCCACAGCGCTCGTGCTCGAGCCCGTTCTCGGCCCAGAAATCGATGGTCTCCTCGGCGAGTTCCACCAGCTTCTCGTAGTCCTCGTCGGTGTCGAGTTTCATGAAGGGCACGATGACCGTGCCCATCAGGTCGCCGATCTTGAGCGTGCGCTTGCCGCCGATCAGCACGGTGACGCCCTTGTCGTCGCCCGGCGAGAGCGCTTTGGGCATGACGTTGAGGCAATGCATGCAGCGCACGCAGTTGCGGTTGTCCACGCTCAGCGTGTCGTCGTCGTTCAGGCTCAGCGCCTTGGTCGGGCAGCGCGTGACCACGTTGTCGATCAGGTACTGGCGACCTTTCTTCGCCACGTACTCGCCGACCGCTTGCTGGTCGACCTTCATGTCGTCGCGCCAGGTGCCGATGATGGCGAAGTCCGAGCGCTCGATGGAGTTCATGCAGTCGTTCGGGCAGCCGGAGACCTTGAACTTGAACTTGTAGGGCAGCGCCGGGCGGTGCACGTCGTCGGTGAAGTTGTTGAGCAGCGTGCGGTGCACGCGCATCTCGTCGGTGTTCGATTGCTCGCAGCGCCCCGAGCCGACGCACGACATGCCGGTGCGCACGCACGGCCCGGCGCCGCCGAGGTCGAACCCGTACTCGTTGATCTCGTCGAAGAAGTGCTGGGTGTTGGCAGTGGAGGCGCCGATGAACATGATGTTGCCGGTCTGGCCGTGGAAGGTGACCAGCCCCGAGCCCCATTTCTCCCAGCTGTCGGCGAGCTGGCGCAGGGCCCCGGTGGTGTAGTAGTTGCCGGCTGGCGGCTGCACGCGCAGGGTATGGAACTCCTTGGACTCGGGGAACTGTTTGCCGACTTCGGAGAAGCGCGGGATGATGCCGCTGCCGTAGCCGAACACGCTGACGGTGCCGCCCTTCCAGTACCCCTTGCGCGTCTCGTAGGAGTGTTCGAGCTGACCCAGCAGGTCGTTCGCCACGCCGTTGATGCGCGCATCCGGGTGGCGGTCGCGCAGGCGCTTGATGCCGGAGACGAAACTCGGCCAGGGGCCGCGTTCCAGCTCGTCCAGCATGGGCGTTTCGTGAACGTCTTTCGCCATGATGTTCTCCGGTGGCGCTGCGGGTGCGCCCTTGGTTCAGATCGTTCGCCGCGCCGACGGCACCGCGGGGCGGGAGGTGGCTTGAGCGGTCCGCGTCGTATCCGGAAAAGCCACGATTTTCAATCGATTAGAGTCGATCGACGAGCGCCAAGTCTAGGAGCGGGAACCGGCACTCACCACCACACCGATGGGAGGCGGGGCGAATAGCCCGCTATCCCATCCGGGATAGCGCCGGCAGGGCCTCGCCGCCGGCCCGCCGCCGGGCCCCGCGACCCGCCCGCGCACGGCGTTTCGGAATGTGCCGTTTATCAAGGGGTTCGGCGTTGCGGGCGACGCCGCGACGCGGCCCGCGGCCGCTGTCTTTTGGGATAGTCCCCGTGGCCGCCGCCTGGCATACAATCCCGTTCATTACGGCCGTGGGGCGTGCCTGCACGTCGCCCGCGCAGGGTACGCAGGAGCAGATCGGCGAATCTGCGTCACGCAATGAGCGAATCACCTTTCGACCTCGACAGTCCGCGAGCGTATCGCGCCTGGCGCGGCGCGCGCCTGCGCCGCCTGGAGGGCGGCGCCGAGTGGCGAGGCACGCCGTTCGACCCGGCCGCCCCCGCGGCCGCGCTCGAGCGCCTGGCCGGGACCCTGGCGCGCGCCAACGTCGCCGGCTATTCAAGCGCCGCGGCGTTCGACCCCGGAACGCTGCTCACGCTGTGTGCCGCGCTCGCCCTGCGGCGCCTCGATGCCCACTACCTCGCCGGGGCCGACGGCGTCGCGACCCTGAGCGACCGCCCGCAGGCAAGGGCCGAGGGGTTGATTCCCTATTCGCCCCGCGCGCTCAACTGGCACACCGACGGTTACTACCACGACCCGTCGCGGCCGGTGCGCGCGTTTGCCCTGCATTGCGTGCGACCGGCGGCCAGCGGCGGAGAAAACCGGTTGCTCGATCACGAACTCGCCTACCTGCTGCTGCGCGACCGCGAACCGCGCTGGATCGCAGCCCTGTCGCGCCCCGACGTGCTGGGCATTCCCGCCCACGTGGTCGACGGGCGCGAGCGCCGGCCGGCGGTGCGCGGGCCGGTGTTCGCGGTGCTGGCCGACGGGCGTTTGCACATGCGCTACACCGAGCGCACGCGCAACGTCGCCTGGAGCGCCGACCCGGCCGTGACCGAGGCGCGCGCCTGCCTCGCCGAAACGCTTCGCGGCGACCACCCCTACGTGCTCAGCCATCGCCTGCAAGCCGGCGAGGGCATCGTCGCCGCCAACGTCCTGCACTGCCGTACGGCGTTCGCCGACCCGCCGGGTGTGGCCGGGCGCACGCTCTATCGCGCGCGGTTCCTCGACCCGACCCCCGGGGCGACCCGGTGAGCGGTTACTGGCAGGACGTGCCGGCGCCGACGCCGATCGCGCAGGCGCCCGGCGGCGTGCTCGATCTCGCGTTTCGGATGCGGTGCCGGCAACTGGCGGTCGACCATGCGCACGCGCTGGCCGAGGCGCTGAGCGCGGCGCTGCCGTGGCTGGCGGACGAGCCGTCGGCCGGCGTGCATTCTGTGCACGTGGCCGCTTCGGGTAACGGCTGGCAGCGCCCGGACGATCCGCGTGCGATGCTGCAGGTCTCGCGCCGCACCCGGCTGGTGCTGCGCCTGCCGGCGGCGCGCGTGGAGCAGGCGGCGACGCTGGCCGGGAGACATCTCGAGGTCGGCGGACAGCCCGTGGGCGTGGGCGATTTCGTGCGCCGCCCGTTGGCGGCTGCGGCTACCCTGTTCGCCCGCCACATCGCCGGCGACGCCGGGATGGACGAACAGGCCTTTCTCGCCGCCGCGGCGCGCGAGCTCGCCGGGCTGGGCGTCGAGGTCCGGCGCCTGTTACCCGGTCGCGCCCACGTCCTGCGCTTGCCGGGCGGCGCGCTGCACACCCGCAGCCTGATGATCGCCGGGCTGAGCCCGGAGCAGTCCTTGCGCGTGCAGGCGCGCGGCCTCGGGGACCGGCGACTGCTCGGCTGCGGCCTGTTCATTCCCCACAAGAGCATCGAGCCGGTCGGCCAGGGCCGCGACACCTGAAAGCGGCGGCCACTATCCAGATAGTGATAATGACCACCCGCGGGCGCGCCACTAACATCACAGGGGAGTTTCCCCGGAGAGCCAGGTGATGGACGAAGCGGCAATGCAGGCCAAGCGTGAGAAGATCCGTAAGCTGCTGGAGATGCAGCGCCGGTTCATCGAGCTCGATCACGAGCACGGCGTGGACATGCGCGAGTACTTCGCCCCCGAGGAGTCCGACCCCCTGCGCGGCTACCGCGAGCAGTACCGGGACCTCGCCATGGAGGTGGTTGCCGACGCGCATGCCCTGAAGGGCTCGAAGCCGAGCTAGGGAGCGCGGCCCGGCGGTTTCGCTTGAGCCCTGAGCACGGGCGCCGTGCGCCGCGCCATTCCCGGCGCTGCCCGTCAGGGCTCGGCCCACATCCGGACCAGGTTGGCGTACAGCGCATCGAGGCGGCGGCCTTCGCCGTCGACGTCGCGGGCGCGCAACAGGCGATCGCGCACCGCAGCCAGCTCGAACAGGATCGCGCGCCGCTGCGGTTCGCGCACCAGGCTCTGCACCCACGTCAGCGCCACCAGGCGTTCGCCGCCGGTGACCGTCTCCACCCGGTGCGTGCTGGAGGCGGGGTAGACCACGGCGTGCCCGGCGGCCAGTTTCACCGGGTGCTCGCCGAACTCGGTCTGCACCACCAGCTCGCCGCCCTGGTAGTCCGCCGGGTCGCTCAGGAAAACGGTCACCGCGATGTCGGCGCGATACGGGTTCGTGCCGCCCATCAAGGGGTCGTCGGTGTGCGGGCCGTAGCCGTCGCCCCGGCGGTACCTCGCGAAACCGGGGCTTGCCAGGTGGCGTGGCAACGCCGCGTTGCGAAAGCGGGGATGGTGGGTCAGGTTGCCCATCAGCAACTGCGCGGCCGGCTCCAGGCAGGGCTGGCCGGGCACTGCCTCGGCGTTCTCCTTGACGGCGCGCGCCAGCGACCCGGCGGAGTCACGCCCGTCGGCGAAACGCGCCTGCGCCAGTTGCCCGCGTACCGCCTCGAGGTCGCGCGGTGCGAGCACGTGGGCGATCTCGATCAGCACCGCTGCGCCCGGCGCGCCACCCGATGATCCTGCAGGTCCAGGTCGGCGAGGACAGCTTCCGGGTCCGCGTGCCGGAGGAGGTGCTCGACACCGCGCGGCCGTTCTTCGCCCGGCTCGATGCCGACATGGACCGCGGCTGGCAGATGAGCCGCACCTGGGTGGACGCCCCCGACCCGCGCCAGCGCTGCCAGATCGTCGCCGAGCGCCTGCTTACCGCGCTCGAGCAGGACAACCGGCAACTGGTGGGGCTGCTGGCCGCCTACATCCTGCAACGCCTGCCCGGCACGGCGCGGGCGATCGTCGACACCACCGGTGACATGACGCAGACCCTGTTCGAGCCCGGCTGAGGCGCGCGCCGTCACGCGAACACCACCCAGGTCGTGGCGATGTACTTGACCCCGGCCCGCAGCTTCGCGCCGCGGTGGCGATGGGTCCAGAACGGCGGAAACAACAACAGCGCGCCGCGGCGCGGCTGCACGGAGATCGCCTGGTGGTAGAACTCGGTGGCGCCGCCCGGTCCGGGCACGTCGTTGAGGTACCAGATGGCCACCAGCTGGCGGTGGCTGAACTCGTGGCTGCCGCCGTCGACGTGCCAGGCGTAGTACTCGCCCGGCAGGGTGCGCTGGATGGCGTAGCCGAGGTCCTTGAACGGGCCGCGGAAAAACGGCTCGGCGGCCCGGAACTCCGCCATCGCGGCGCCGAGCGAGGCGCACAGTGCCCGGTCGATGTCGTGCCAGTGGGGCTTGCCGCTGACCACGAGGTCGGTTGACTTCTTGACCTCGCCGCCCGCCTGCGCCAACTGGCCGACCCGCCCGCGGTAGTGCTCGTCGGCGGCGGCCTCGAAACGCTCTATCGCCCGATCGCACAGCTCCGGTGCGAGCGCGTCGGCCTTGAGGTAGACGAACGAGCCCGGGGCCAGCTCGCGAAGGCTGCCCGGGTGCCGGCGCCGCGGATCGACCTCACTCACAGGGTGCGCGCCTCGATCAGCCCGCGCAGCGCCGCCGGCTCGTGCGCCCCGTCGAGTACGGCGTGCGTCACCGACTGCCAGTGCGCGAGGCTCGCGCTCGCCGCATCGCCCAGTGCCTCGCGCGCGCCGGTTTCGAGCCAGGTTTGGTAGGCCGCGATCAGTGCCGGCTGCAAGGTGCGGCGCACGGGGCCGAGCAGCGCGAAATAGAGGTGCAGGTACACCGGTTGTGCCTGAGCCAGCACGAAGGGCAGCGTCTTGAGAGCGTCGGCGAGGTTGTCGCGGGCGGCGCGCAGCCAGGGCTCGGCGCCGCCGCCGAGGGTGTTCTGCACGAGCCCGGCCCAGCGGGCGTCGCCCAGCACCTGCCCGGCCGCCACCTCGCCGAGCTCGTGGCGCAGCAGCAACTCGCCGACCGCGTGGGCGAGCGTGCCGACCGCCTGCCCCGCGTCGTGCTCGAAGCCCGTCGCGTCCAGCGCGCGGCGCATCGGCGTCTGTCCCGGGTGCCAGCGCGCCTCGAGGGTCTTCTCCCACACCAGGCGGCGGATGGCCTCGCGGCGCAGGTAGACGGAGCTGCCCTGACTGAGCGCAGGCGTCACGCTCAGGTCCTGGGCATACTCGCGCCCGGCCACGCGCACCGAGGCGCCGTCCTGCTCGTGGCGGCCCTCGAGCTCGCCCAGGAAGAACTGCGCCGCGCCGCCCAGGCCGAAGCCGGCGCTGTAGACCAGCCCGGCGGCCTCGAGGCGGCCGTTCACCGCGCTCGCATCGAACGGGTCCAGCGACTGCCCGTCGACGTCGAGGGCGCGGTAGTCGGCGTCCTCCAGGGTGTCCCAGTGCGCCTCGCGCTCGCGGATCCAGGCACCGAGCGCGGCGCGATCGGGTTCGTCGGGGAAATCCAGTCCGTGGCGGGCGCGGTAGCGCTCGCGCATGCGCATCAGGTAGATGCACAGGCTCGCGTCGCCCGCGTGGCGAGCGTCGGCGACCTCGCAGTTGTAAGCCACCTGGCGCACCAGTCGGCCGAGGTCGAGGCTCACGCCGTGGGTCCCGCACACGCTGTGCTAGCATCCGGGTTCCCGAAGCCTTTCCCCTGCCCGCCATGGCTCGCGTACGCACCCGCTGGAACCAGAAGTCGCGACTGCGCCCGCCGGCGGAGATCGCCGGCGCGCTCGGCGCGAACCTGTGGAAGATCGCCGCCGAGGCGGTGCTCGAACTGGAGAACGAGGACTACGACATCGCGACCTACGGTCAGCGACTGGACGTGATCGCGGAGTTCTGCGCGTTCCAGGTGCAACTGGTCGACCGGGCCCTGCACGCGCGCGGTGACGACGACGGTGCGCGGCGCGAATTCGTCACGGCGCTGGCCTCGACGCTCACGCGCCTGATGGCGGAGAACCGCGAGGACGCGGCGCACGGCGCGCGGGCGGCCGGGGCGCCGGACCCGGCACGCGCTTTCGTCGCCACCCTCAACGCGCGGCTGGATGCCTACGCGCAGTGCGCCTGGGAGGCCGGGGGCGGACCCGGCTTCGGCATGCGCCGGCTGTTCGGCGAGCAGGTCGCGGCGGTGGTCGGGCCGCGCAACCGGCGCTGGATCGCGGACTACGTGATGGATGTGCAGGCTCCCGCGCTGGTCAAGACCCTCGGGCGCACCCTGCCGGCGCTGCTCGGCTGAGCGACGGTTCAGGCGCCACTGGCGCTGCCGACCCAGTTGGCGAAATTGGCGGTGTTGCGCTCGCGGCCGTCCTCGTAGCCGGCCTCGTAGGCCTCGGTGTTGCGTTGCTCCTCGCGCTTGGGATGGCCGAGAAAGCCCCCCTGCCAGCCGATCAGGTAGTCCTCCACCACCCCCATCCGCTCCATGGTGCGGGTCGCTTCGCGGTAGGTGTCGTTCATCGGGCGTTTCTCCTGTGAGTACTCGTCATGCCGGGCGCCGAGCGTGCGGCGCCGGCTTCGAATCGCGCACGTGCGGCGCCGCTGTCGAGCACTTCGCGCACGCGACGGGCGCCCTGGGTCAAGTCCGCGTGGTGCCCCGCGACGTGCAGCGCGATGGCCGCTCCGTAGACAAGGCTGTCACGGGCTGCACCGGGTTTGCCGTCCAGCGCCGCCAGCCCCGCGGCCGCCGCGGCTGCCGCGGCCACTGCGGTGTCGAACGGGGCGGCAACGCCGTCGGGGCCTGGCGTCGCCGGCGGCAGGTCCTGCGGCAACGGCAGGCAGCGTTCGCCCTGGTCGATGCCGAGTTCGCGCGGGTCGGCGAGCAGCGCCTCCTCGGGGCCGCGTTCGCGGTAGACGTAGACCCGTGCCGGTTGCTGCAGGGAGGGGATGACGCCGCCTTCGACGCCGCGCACGATGGCTGCGTTGTCGAACCCGGCCTGGCGGGCGAGGGCGGCGTACACGGGCGGGTAAGCCTTGTGTACGTAGCCGGTGAGCAGGTGGGTGCGCCGCGCCGCCAGGGGCCGGGCCAGCACCTCGACGGTGGTCAGCACCGGGCGTTTGACGATCGCCCGGCGCAGGCCCACCAGCCGATGCAGCGGTGCGCAGAAGCGGCTCTGATCGCAATAACCCCAGCCGATC
The DNA here is from genome assembly GCA_041623575.1 of Gammaproteobacteria bacterium. Lineage (GTDB taxonomy): Bacteria > Pseudomonadota > Gammaproteobacteria > JAHELT01 > JAHELT01 > JAHELT01. Next base: position 4,475 of record JBFJWO010000094.1, on the reverse strand, counting down.
GCCGGGTCGGCCAGGCGCGCCGCGACGTCGGCGGGGGCGAGGTCCACCTCCACGCCCGCGGCGCGCAACACGCGGTGGTGGGTGACGCCGAACTTCGGCCCCACCTCCTCGACCCCGTGCACGTAGGCGGGCAGGCCGCAGGCGGCCAGCACCGGCGCGAGGAAAGCGGCCACCGGCAGGCCCCGCGCCTGGCCGTTGTAGGGATCGGCGATGTCGAGCACGTCCTCGGCATCGACTTGCGCCCGCTCGGTGACGTCCAGGATCGCCTGCAACGCGCCGGCGTTCTCCGCCGGCGTTTCGCGTTTCATGCGCAACGCGATCAGGAACACGCCGGCCTGCACCGGGTCGGCGCCGTCGAGGATCTGGTGCAACGCGGCGCAGGTCTCGGCTTCGGTCAGGTCCTTGCTGTACTCGGGCCCGGTGGCGACTTTCTGGATGCAGTCGCGGAGCGTGGGCGGGGCGGGCGTCGGCATGGGTGGCGCTCGGGCGGTTGGGCGGATTCGCGGTGCGGCCTGGCACTGTAACCAATCGCGGCCGCCGCGACGAGTATCCCGGTTGGGAAAGGCGTGCACAGTGTCTCGGATCGTCCACCACCCTCCCAGAGGCACGGGTGACGCCGCTCGGCAGTACTCTTCGCGTCGCTGGCGCCCCGCAACGTCCGCTCGCGGCGGGCAACCGGTGCCGGCCCAACCGCGCAAGGGTGACGCCGCTCGGCAGTACTCTTCACGTCGTTACGCTCCGGAACGTCGGCTCGCGGCGGGCACCCGGTGCCGGCCCAACCGCGCACGGGTGACGCCGCTCGACAGTACTCTTCGCGTCGCTTGCGCCCCGCAATGTCCGCTCGCGGCGGGCAACCCGCGCCGGCCCAACCGCGCACGGATGACGCCGCTCGAACGGACTCTGTACGTCGTTTGCGCCCCTGGAGCCTCGGCTCGCGGAGGGCACCCGGTGCGGTCGACTCCTTTGCCCTGGCCCGGCACGGATGGCGGCTGTCGACGGTACGGCCGTCGCTGTTCGCAGTCGAACCGCTGCCGCTGTGTGCCGCTCATCGCTAGCGCCCGAGTGCGCCGCGCCCGCTGCTATGCCCGGTGAGGTATGCGCAACCTCTCCACGGGGCGGTATCATGGCGCCGGTTCTCGCCTCCCACGGCCATCATGGACAACGACGATCTCGACTACACCAGCGGCGTGGCGGCGTTCACCGCCAAGCATTTCGGGCGGGCGTTGCAGTTGCTGAGCCCGCTCGCCGAGGCCGGCCACCCCGACGCCCAGCACCGCGTGGCGATCATGCTCCAGAACGGCCTGGGCGTGGTGCCCAACCTCGAGGCGGCGCTCGGCTGGATGCGCGCGGCCGCCGAGCAGGGACATGCGCTGGCTCAGCACGGGCTGGGCTTCATGTACCTGGAGGGCGAGGGCGTCGCGCCGGATGCGGCGCTGGCCGCGGAGTGGTTCGAACGGGCCGCCGAGCAGGGCCTGGCCGGCTCGCAGACCACGCTCGCGATGCTCTACGAGGAAGGCCGGGGCGTCGCCCGCGATCCCGAACGGGCGCGCCACTGGTACCGCGCCGCGGGTTTCGACGACGGCGAGGTCTGAGCGTGCGCCCGGCCCACCTGTTCGAAGTGCTGGACCGCGAGTTTGCCGGTGCCCTGCGCGGGCACCACACGCCGGTGATGCTGTGGGGCGCACCCGGCGTCGGCAAGTCGCAGATCATCGCGCAGGTCGCCGCCCGCCACGGCGTGCAGGTCATCGACGTGCGCCTGTCGCAACTCGAGCCGAGCGACCTGCGCGGCATCCCGTTTCGCGCCGGCGAGACCGTGGAGTGGGCGATCCCGGCGCTGTTGCCCGACGCGGCGCGCCACGGCGCCCGCGGCATCCTGTTTCTCGACGAGATCACCTCCGCCGCGCCCAGCGTCTCGGCCGCCGCCTACCAGCTGATCCTCGATCGCTGCCTCGGCAACTACCGGGTGCCCGAAGGCTGGGCGATCTTCGCCGCCGGCAACCGCCAGGGTGACCGCGGCGTCACCTACACCATGCCGGCGCCGCTGGCCAACCGCTTCTCGCACTACGAGGTCGACGTCAACGTCGACGACTGGGTGGCCTGGGCGTACGCCAACGGCATCGACGAGCGCGTGATCGGCTTCGTGCGCTTTCGCCCGGAGCTGCTGTTCGACTTCGACCCGGCGCACAACCCGGTCGCCTTTCCCTCGCCGCGCTCGTGGGAGTTCGCCCACCGCGCGCTGCAGAAGTTCGACGCCACCCCGCACCTGCTGAGCGGCGCGCTGCAGGCCTGCGTGGGCGATGCCGCCGGGGTGGAACTCGCGGCGTTCATCGAGCACCTTGCGCAGATGCCGGACATCGCCGCCATCCTCGCCGGCGAGGACGTCGCGGTGCCCGGCGATATCGATCTGCAATACGCGGTGGCCAGTGCGCTGGTCGGCCACGCGATACGGGCCGAGGGGACCAGCGAAGCGCCGGCGGCGCTCGGCAACATCCTCGCCTACGCGCGCCGGTTTCCGCAGCGCGAGATGGGCGTGATGCTGGTGGCGGACATGCATCGCGCCATCGGCCAGTCGCTGTTCGCGGTGCCCGAGTTCGTGCAATGGGCGGATTCGGTCGCGGACCTGGTGCTGGACTGAGGCGGTGTCGAGCGGCATGCCGCTTCTCCCCACGGGCACCGGCGCGCACGCCCGGGCCGCGCCCGAGGCGGTCGCGCTCCGCCTGGCCGCGGCGCGTACCCGGCTGATCCTCGAACAGCCGTTTCTCGGCGCGCTGACGCTGCGCCTGCCGCTCGAGGCGGCCGCGCCCGACTGGTGCCCGACCACCGCGACCGACGCGCGCAAGCTCTATTTCAACCCGGCCTACGTCGCTACGCTCGACGCCGCCCAGGTCCGGTTCGTGCTCGCCCACGAGGCACTGCATTGCGCCTTGTCGCATTTCGCGCGGCGCGGCCACCGTGACAAGCGGCGCTGGGACCAGGCCTGCGACTACGCGATCAACCCGTTGCTGCTGGCCGAGGGATTCAGGCCGCCGGACAACGCGCTCTACGCGGCGCGCTTCGACGGGATGACGGCGGAGGAGATCTACCCCTGCCTGGATCCCGACGACCAGGCCCGTCCCCAGGATCGCCACCTCTACGACGAACCCCCCGGGAACGGGTCGGGCGGTGAGGGGCAGCGCCCGCCGCCGCTCGGCGAGAGCGAGCGCACCCGGCTCGACGTGCAATGGCGACAGCGCCTGGCCGGCGCTGCGCAGCAGGCCCGCCAGGCCGGTCGCTTGAGCGCCAACCTCGCCCGCCTGGTCGAGTACCTGTTGCAACCGCAGTTGCCCTGGCGGGCGTTGCTGGCCCGCTACCTGACTGCCGTGGCGCGGGACGACTACAGCTACTCGCGGCCCTCGCAGCGGCGTGGCGACCCGGCGTTGTTCCCGAGCCTGCGCAACGGGCAGGCGGAACTGTGCGTCGCGCTCGACGTCAGCGGCTCGATCGGCGAGGCCGAGATGCGCGCTTTCGTGACCGAGGTCGACGCGCTCAAGGGGCAGGTGCGTGCCCGCGTGACGTTGCTCGCCTGCGATGCCGATCTCGCGCCGGACTGCCCCTGGGTGTACGAGCCGTGGGAAGCGTTCGAGCTGCCGCGCGCGTTCACCGGTGGCGGCGGGACCCGCTTCACGCCCGTGTTCGACTGGCTGGCGCGGGCCGCCGCCCGGCCCGACCTGCTGATCTATTTCACCGACGCGCTCGGCGAGTTCCCGCCCGCGGCGCCGGCCTGCCCGGTGCTGTGGCTGGTCAAGGGCCGCGAGCCGGTGCCCTGGGGCGCGCGCATCCAGTTGAACTGACCGCGCGCGAGTCGTCAGCCGATGAAATATTTTCCCCTGTTCATGGACATCCGCGCTCGGTGCTGCCTGGTGGTGGGCGGCGGTGACGTCGCGGCGCGCAAGGTCGCGCTGCTGCGCCGGGCCGGCGCGAAGGTGCTGGTGGTGGCGCCGCGGCTCGGCACGCAGCTGCGTGCGCTGGCGGCCGAGGGCGCGATCGAGCACCGCGCCCGGGTCTTCGAGGAGCACGATCTCGACGGCTGCCGGCTGGTGATTGCCGCCACCGGCGAGGAGTCGGTGAACGCCCGGGTGGCCGAGCTCGCGGGCGCCCGCGAGCTGCCGGTCAACGTGGTGGACGACCCGGCGCGCTGCAGTTTCATCGTGCCCTCGATGGTCGATCGTTCGCCGCTGCAGATCGCGGTGTCGACCGGCGGCGCCTCGCCGGTGCTCGCGCGCCAGGTGCGCGCGCGCCTGGAGAGCTGCACGCCGGCCAACTACGGGCGGCTGGCGGGTTTGCTGGAGCGCTACCGCACGCGCGTCAAGCAGGCGATTCCCGATGCCGACCGCCGCCGCGATTTCTGGGAGCGCGTGCTCGAGGGCCCGGTGGCGGAGCGGGTGCTGGCGGGGCAGGACGCGGCGGCCGAGCACTCGCTCGAGCAGGCGCTGCGC
>JBFJWO010000093.1:0-12389 GCA_041623575.1 Gammaproteobacteria bacterium | reverse complement strand
GTGAAGTAGAACTGCAGGTTCGGCTTGATCCGCTCCCAGGTCCGCAGCAGCAGCCCGTGCTCGGCCAGCTCGTAGCACCAGCTGTGCAGCGCCAGCTCCAGCTCGATCGCGCGCCCCGGATCGGTGCCGGCGGCAATCGCCCCGGACAACTCGGCGTTGCGCTGTCGCAGGTCCGCGCACGCCGCCGGGGTCCGGCGGTTCCAGCATTCGCGGAACGCCAGCTGCTCGAGCGTGGTCCTGAGCGAGTAGAGCTCCTCGAGATCGCGCCGCGTCACGCCGCGCACGAACAGGCCCTTGTAGGGAAGGCTGACCACCAGGCCGCTGTCGACGAGCTCGCGGATCGCCTCGCGCAACGGCGCACGACTCACGCCGAGCCTGGCGGCGAGGTCCGTTTCGGTGAGCCTCTCGCCGGGCACCACGTGCCCGCCGGCGATCAGCTCGCGCAGGCGTCGAACGATCTGCCCGCGACGGGTCCGGTCCTCGATCGGCTTCAGGCGGGACAGCGCTTCCATCTCAGGCCGTGCTCCTCGCGACGAGGTCCTTGTAGAGCTCCCGCAGTCTGCGGGTCATCGGCCCGGCCCCGTGGTGCTCCCCGATCGCCTTGCCGTCGATCGCCGCCACCGGCGTCTGCGCGCCGAAGGTCCCGGTGAGGAAGGCCTCGTCCGCGCTGTAGGTGTCGACCAGGGAGTAGTTCTTCTCGAACACCGGGATGTCGTTGGCACGGCACAGGTCGATGATCTTGCGCCGGGTGACGCCGTTCATGCAGTAGTCGCCGGTCGAGGTCCAGACCTCGCCCTTGCGCACGATGAAGAAATTGCAGGCGTTGGTCGTGTTCACGAAACCGTGGGGGTCGAGCATCAGCGCTTCGTCCGCGCCGGCCTGTTCCGCCTGCAGGCAGGCGATCACGCAATTGAGCTTCGAGTGGGAGTTGTACTTGGCGTCCTGCGACATCGGCAGCCCGCGCACCTGCGCCACCGTGGCGAGCCGCACGCCGCGTGCCTGCACGTCACGGGCCGGCCTGGAATGCTCCATGATGATCACGATCGTCGGCCCGGTGCGCGACAGGCGCGGGTGCTGAAAGGGCTTCGCCTTGACCCCGCGGGTGACCATCAGCCGGCAATGCACGTCGGTCGTCATCGCGTTGGCGGCGGCGGTGTCGTTCAAGGCCCGCAGGATGCCCGCGCGGTCCAGCCCGATGTCGAGGCTGACGGCGCGGCAGCTGGCGAACAGCCTGTCCATGTGCTCGTCGAAGAACGCCCACTTGCCGTCGTACAGGCGCAGGCCCTCCCACATGCCGTCGCCCAGCATGAAGCCGGAGTCATAGACCGAGACCTTCGCCTCGTCGCGAGGCACGATCTCGCCGTCGACGTAGATCTTGATGTCGGCATTGCGGGCGTCTTCCTCGGCGTCGTGGGTCGAATGACCGGCCATGGCTTCAGGTGTGGTGGTGGTGCTCATCGAATGACCTCAGTCCAGTTGCGGCGCCGGCAGGCGGAAGGTGCCGTGACCGCGCAGGAAGTTCTTCGTCCCTTCTTCTTGCGGATGGGTCAGTACCTGTTCGGGCTCGCCCTGCTCGAGCACCTTGCCGGCGGACAGGAACAGCACGCGATCGGCGACCGTGTAGGCGAAACCCAGCTCGTGGGTGACGATCAACATGGTCATGCCCTCGTCGGCCAGCTCCTTCATGGTTTCCAGCACTTCGCCGACGAGCTCGGGGTCCAGTGCGGAGGTCGCCTCGTCGAACAGCATGATCTGCGGCTCCATGGCCAGCGCCCGCGCGATGGCGACTCGCTGCTGCTGGCCGCCGGAGAGCTGCGCGGGGTAGGCATCCGCCTTCCAGCCGAGGCCCACCTTGTCGAGGTATTCGTCGGCCCTGGCCCGGGACTCCTCCGCCGCCAGCCTGAGGACCGTTCTCGGCCCCTCCATGACGTTCTCGATGGCGGTCATGTGCGGGAACAGGTTGAAGTGCTGGAACACCATCCCGACCCGGGCGCGCAGCGCGGCCAGTTCCTTCTCCGCATACACGATCCTGCCGGCCTTCTCCTGCCCCACGGCCTGGCCCTGCAGGTAGATACGTCCCGCGGTGGGAATCTCCATGAAATTGACGCAACGCAGCAGCGTCGACTTGCCCGAACCGGAGGCGCCGATGACGACGATGGTCTCGCCCTTGTCGACGGCGAGATCGATCCCCGCCAGCACCGCCAGGTCGCCGAAAGACTTGTGCAGGTTCTCGATTCTCAACACCTCGGTCATCGCGCTAGCCCTTGGCCGCCAGCCGCCCCTCGAGGCGGCGCACCGCGACCGTGGCCGGATAGATCATCACGAAGAAGATCAACGCGACCGCGGTGTACATCTCGATCGGGTTGAAGGCGATGGTCGACACGGTTTTCGCCTGGTGCATGAGTTCGCCGTAGGCGATGACGGAGGCGAGCGACGTCATCTTCATCAGCTCGACGGCGCGGTTCATGAACGCCGGGATCATTCTCTTCACGGCCTGCGGCAGGATCACCCGGCGCATCTGGTCGACGTAGCCCATGCCCAGCGCCTTGGCCGCTTCCCACTGGCCCGCGTGGATGCTCTGGATCCCCGCCCGGTAGATCTCCGAGGAGAACGCTATCGTGTTCAACGTCAAGCCCAGCGCGGCGGCGGTGAAAGCATCGATCTCGAACGGGGAGACGATCGGAAAGGCGAAATAGAACCAGATGATCTGCACCAGCACCGGGGTGTTGCGGAAGACCTCGACGAATGCCGTCGCCGGCCAGTAGAAGAGGGGATTGCGCGAATAGCGCGCGGCACCGACGAACATGCCGAAGAACAGACCGAGCAGCAGGCACAGTGCGCCGAGGACGACCGTGTTCTGCAGCCCGATCAGCAGCAGCGTCTTGTTCGCGAGAACGGCCGAAAAGTCCCACTGGTGTTCCACGGGCCGTTCCTAGTGCGCCGTCGTTTCGCCGGTCCGCGCCATGTGCCTTTCGAGCCGGCGCACGCCGATCGAACAGGCGAAGATGACGACGAAGTAGAGCGCGGCGGCGATCGTGAACACCTCGAGCGCCCGGTAGGTCGACTGGGCGATGTTGTTCGCCTGGTAGAGCAGGTCGGCGTAGGAGATCGTGCTGACCAGGGTGGTCGTCTTCATCAGTTCGATGGCGCGCTCGAGGAACGCCGGCACCATGCGTTTGACCGCCTGCGGCAGGATGACGCGGGCGAGGGTCTGGCGCCGGTCCATGCCGAGCGCTTTCGCTGCCTCCCACTGTCCTTTCTCGATGGAGACGATGCCGCCGCGGAAGACCTCGGCGAAGAACGCCGAGGATTGCAGGGAGAAGGTCAGCACCGAGGCCCGAAAGGGGTCGATCTCGACACCGACGAGGATCGGCAGCGCGAAGAAGAACCAGAACAGCTGCGCGATCGGCGGCGTCGTGCGCAGGAACTCGATGACCAGCCCGACGGGCAGGCGCACGGGCCACGCACCGTACAGCCGCAGCAGAGCCAGGAGCAGACCGAGCGGTACCCCGAACAACAGGGCCAGGCCGGTGACCTTCAGCGTGTTGAGGAGGCCGAGCAGGAGCAGGTCGGCATCGCGCAGGACGATGGCGAAATCCCATTCGTACCCCATGGCCGTCGTCCCGATCGCCGGGCGAACGGCGGGCGGGGCGCGTGCTCACGCCCCGCGCACCGTCTCGCCGTTACCAGTCTTCGCGTCGGATCGCCGGGACGGTGGCCGGGTCGACGCCGAAGGCGGTCAGGAACTCCTCGTACCAGACCTGCGTCTGGCCGGTGTCGTAGTAATAGGCGATCGCGGTGTTCACCCAGTCGCGCCAGGTCTTGTCGGGCTCGCGGCGAACGCCGGCCGAGGAGGCGGACTGGCGCACCGGCGCCGGCAGCACGATCTGGCCGCGGCCGATCTTCTTGCGCATGGCGATCAGGGGCGGGTGAAACAGCGACACCGCGTTGACGCGCCGGGACTGGAAGGCCGCCACCGACTCACCGTTGGAGGGAAAGCGCAGGATGGTCGCGTTGGGCAGGTGCTGGGTGACGTAGCGATCCATGGTCGTGCCCTGGGTCACGGCGAGCTTCACGGAATCCTTGTTGAGGTCGGCCCAGGTGCGGATGTTCATGTCGTCGTCGGCCAGCACCGCGAGCGCGTAGTAGAGCAGCGGCTGGGCCGGGAAGTCGATCGCCATCGCGCGTTTCGGCGTGGCGTCGAGGACGAACATGACGTCGATCTTGTTGGCCTGCAGCGCGGCCACCGCGGTTCCCCAGGTGACTTCGACCGGCACGAACTCGACGCCCAGCTCGCCGGCCATGGCCTTGCCCACGGACGAGCCGAGGCCGGACCATTCGCCGGTGGCCGGGTCCTTGTAGAACCACGGCGGTGCCTGGGTAACGCCGACGCGCACGCTGCCCCGATCCTGAATGGCCTGCCAGGTCGATTTCTCCTGCGCCGCGGCGCCGCCGCTGGACAGGCCGAGCGCCCCGAGCAATGCCAGCGTTGCCGCCAGCCTCCCACGCACCGTTGAAGACATCTTCCACCTCCTCGTTGTTTGTTGACCGCCCGGCTAGCGACGGCGTCGCGAGTAATATCTGATTGTCGACAATCGGTCAAGGCGGGCGGCGGAGCCGGTGCGCGGGCGATGCCGGAGATCCCCGCGTCCGCTTCCGGCGCGGCGGGCTCATTCGGCGTAGAGCCGGATGTCGGTGCCGACGCGATCGGCGATCTCCAGGGTGCTCTGCAGGTCGGGGTGGCGGACGATGAGGTAGCCGTCGGAGATCAGCGTCTGGCGCCAGTCGCGGCGCTGCGCCCCCACCGGCAACAGGTTCACGCAAGCGACATGGGAGCCGTGGCGGGCCATGAACTGCCCGAGTCCCTCGATGCGGGCGATCCGGCCCGAGCTCGGTCCCTCGGCACGCTTGAAGACCACGGCGGCGTTGTACTTGCGCGCCACCGGCTGCTCGAAGCGGCCATGGCAGACGGCCTGGGCCCAACCGGCGAACACGTCGATGTCGCAGGCATAGTTCATCAGCTCGACGGAGCGCGCGCCGGGCGGCCGTGCCGCGATCTCCACGAAGACCGCCTCGCCGTCCGGTTTCAGGAACCATTCCATGTGCGTGAAACCGCTTTGGAAGCCGAGCGTGTCGAGCACCGCGCGCCCGAGGCGTTCGCCGGCTTCGGGCCCGGGCCGCGTCGTGTTGCGCAAGGTCACCGTCTGCGGGCTTATCCACTCGACGCTGCGTGCGATCAGCACGCGCGGGCGATACCAGGCGATGTTGAAGTACTGTATCTCGCCGCCCGCGCAGACGGTGTCGAAGGTGTGTTCCTGGCCGTCGATGAACTCCTCGACGCTCACTTCCGGCACGTGACGCAGGCGCTCGAGCGCGTCGTCGAGCTCCCGCCGATCGTCGGCCCGGTAGGTGTCGGCCGACCCGGCGCCCGCGATCGGCTTGACGATCAGGGGAAAGCCGATGCGCTCGGCGGCCGCGTGCACCGCGTCCCGGGTGCTCGCGCGGGCGTGCGCGGGAACGCGCACGCCGGCCGTTTCGAGGGCGTGCTTCATGCGCTCCTTGTCCCGGAACAGCAGGGTCTGCTCGACGCCCATGCCGGGCACGCCCAGCGCTTCGCGCAGTCCGGCCGCGAGGAGCATGCCCGGCTCCCACAGGCATTCCACCCGGTCGACCGCGACGCCGCCGAGTGCTTGTCGCAGGGCTCCGAGCACGGCGGTCTCGTCCCACAAGGAGTCGACCCGCAGGTAGTCGGCGAGGCTGCTGCGGGCCGGTTCGGGGAGCGCTTCCTCGGGCTGATCGCCGACCCCGAGCACGCGGGCGCCGACCTCGGCAAGGCCGCGCACGAAGTAGGGCATCTCCGCGGGATAGCCCGGTGACAGGAAGACCACGTTCATCGTTGCTCCTTCGCGGCGCCGGGAGGCTGTCGAGAAACGGCGTTGCTCCACTGCCCCCATCGCGACGACGGCAAGGCGCCGAAAGGCTTTCTCGACAGGCGTCAGCCGAGTTCGACACGGATCAGGGTCACCAGCCGGGCAAGGGCGCGTTCCACCACCTGCGTCTCGGGATGGCGCATGATCACGTAGCCCTCACCCTCGTAGCCCGCGGCGGGTTGCTGACCGGCCCGGGGCAGTCGTGCTTCCATCACCAGCGACCCGAACTCGCGCTGTGCCTGATCGAGACCGTGAATGGCCTTGACCTTGCCGTCGCCCTGGCCACGCAGGTAGGCGATGCCGGCCGCGTAACGTCGCTGCGGCGGTTCGAACGTCTCGTGCACCACGAGCCGCGCCCAGGCGCGGTACATGTCGATGTCGTGCGCGTAGCCTATCAGGGTCGTGAACTGCGCGCCGGGCGGGCGCGCGCCCACCTCCGAGATGGTCACGCTGCCGTCGCAACGCCGGAACCACTCCGTGTGACTGAGCCCGGTGCCCATGCCCAAGGCATCGAGGGCACGAGCGCCCATCTCGCGGATGTCGTCGTAGCGGCTGTCGTCGACTTCCCGCGGCAGCAGCACGCACCACTGGATCCAGCGGTTCTCGACGACTTCGAGCGGGCCCGGGAAGTAGTGGCTCAGCGAGTGCCAGACCGGGCGGCCGCGGATCGTGACCGCGTCGAAGGAATGCTCGAGTCCGGTCACGAATTCCTCCATCAGGAACGGGCGCTCGGCACTCGGATGAATGAGCTGGCACAGCCGGCGGAGCTTTGCGTCGTCCTCGACCCGGAAGGTGTCGCGGGCGCCGGCCCCGGCGGGCGGTTTGACGATCAGCGGGTAGCCCACGTCACGGGCGAACGCGAGCGCGCTCGCCTCGTCCGCGGCCAGGCAGTGACGGGCGCACGCCACGCCGGCTTGTCGCAGCACCTGCTTCATCCGCGACTTGTCGCGGAAGTTCTTCGCCGCCTCGGCGCTCATGCCGTCGATGCCGAGCAGGTCGCGCACCTGCGCGAGTGGCACCTGCAGTTGCTCCAGCACCGCGAGAAGGCGCTGCGGCGGCCCGATACGCGCGGACAGTGCGCGAACCGCATCGGCGAGCTGATCGCGGTCGAGCCCGTCGCGGACCTGCCAGTGCGCGGCCAGTTTCGCCCGCAGCCCCTGTGGCAGTCGTTCCAACGGGTCCTGGCTGACGAGCCCCAGGCGCACGCCATCGGTGTCGGCGACGGCGTCGAGGAAGCGCAACGTCGTCTCGACGAAGAACGGTGCGACGAAAATGACGGGTACGGACATGGCAGGCTGACGGGCGGCTGCTCGCGTTCTCTCCTCGGTGCTGCTCGTTCTGGTGCCCCGGGGCGGTGTGGTTCGTGGCGGCGTCGAACGTGATCGAAGCCGCCGCCGGCGCAGTGGCCCCGACCGGCGAATTATGCCCCCCGCGGGCACACGTTCCCAGCCCCCGCGGGATTGCGGATTGTCTGGTGTGCAATTTGGTGACAGAGTAAGTGACTGGCGCCGCTGGCGTGCACAGGCTATGTCGATGATCGAGACGGGATGCAAACCACGGAGATACCAGCCGGTGCGTACGCGGTGACTACGGACTGCGGCGATGCGTCGGCGTTCAAGTCGCTGCAGGCGCGGTTGCCGGGCATCTGGCGGGCGATCCAGGACGGCAGCGGTTTCGCCCACACCTCGGTGGTCGTGCCTTCCCTCAGCGTCGACCCGCAGGAGCTTCGCAAGATCGAAGGCGCTTCGTTCTACGAGGAGCGGCTGCTCTTCAGCCTGATGCGGCTGCGCCATCCCCATGCGCGGGTGCTCTATGTCACGAGTCAACCCGTTCACCCCGACATCGTGGATTACTATTTGCACTTGCTCGCTGGCGTCCCGGCGAGTCACGCCCGGCGCCGGCTCGGCCTGGTGTGCGTGCACGACACCAGTGAGGAGCCCCTCAGCCGCAAGATCCTGCGCCGCCCGCGGCTGATCCGCCGCATTCGCGACTGGATCGGGGATCCGCAAAGCGCCTATCTCACCTGCAACAACTCGACCGAGCTCGAGCGAACGCTGGCGCTGGAGATCGGCATTCCTTTGAACGGGGTCGACCCCGATTACCTGCAATGGGGGACCAAGTCCGGCTCGCGCAGCGCCTTCGCCGCCGCCGGTGTCGATCATCCCCACGGGGTGGAGCACGTGCGTGACGAGGCCGGGCTGATCGACGCGCTGCTCGAGCTGGCCGAACGTCGCCCCGGCATCCGCAAGGCGGTGGTGAAATTCGAGGAAGGATTCTCCGGCGAGGGCAACGCGATCTTCTCCTACCCCGAATCGCACGCGAGCCGCGATGCCGCGGGGCGCCGCGCGATCGCCGAGCGGTTGCGGGGGCTCGCCTGGGCGGCGGCCGACGAGAGCTACGATCGCTACATGGGCAAGTTCCACCAGATGGGTGGTATCGTCGAGGAGTTCATCGAAGGTGACGAGGTCCGCTCGCCGAGCGTGCAGATGCGCATCACCCCGAGCGGTGAGATCGTGCCGCTCTCCAGTCACGAGCAGATCCTCGGCGGGGCCAACGGTCAGGTCTATGTCGGCTGCCGTTTCCCCGCCGACGATGCTTACCGGGCGACGCTGCACGACGCCGCCATGAGCATCGCGCGCGTGCTGGGCGAGCATGGCGTCGTCAGTCGTTTCGGTATCGACTTCATCGCTACTCGCGAGCGGGGCGGGGCCTGGCGCTGCCGGGCGTTGGAGATCAATCTGCGCATGACCGGAACCACCCACCCGTTCATGGCACTGGAGTTCCTGACCGGGGGCGCCGTCGAGCCGGGCACCGGGTTGTTTCGATCGCCGCGCGGCGAGATCAAGTACTACGTCGCCTCGGACAATCTCAAGTCGCCGTACTACCGCGGCCTGTTACCCGAGGACCTGATGGACATCGTCGTGCACAACGGGCTCGACTTCCGACCGAGTACGGAAACGGGCGCCTTGTTTCACATGATCGGCGGGCTGTCCCAGTACGGAAAGCTGGGCGTGACGTGCATCGGCAACAGCCCCGCGGAGGCCGAGGCGATCTATTCGCGCGCCGTCTCGGTGCTCGACGCGGAGACCGGCGCCAGTCAGCCACTGGGCGGGCGCGCGAGCCCGCTTCTCGATCGGCGCGCGCCGCGCATGGAATGAGCGCGTTCACCCGGTGCTCCAGGCGCGCGGACGCCTCATGCCGGCGATCTTGCACACCTGTCGCACGTAGCCGTAGGGGAACAGTTCGAAGATGCGCGCCTTGGCCTCCCGCTTCCCGCACCCTTGCCGCTCGCCGAGTTGCCGGGCGACATGGCGGATGTCGGGCGTGATGCCCTGCTCCTCGTAGTACTCGCGCACGCTACGGATCAGCGCCCAGTGCTCGTCGGTCAACGCGATCGACTCCTCGCGCGCCAGCACCTCGGCCAGCTGCGGGGTCCAGTCACCCGGATCGACGAGGTAGCCTTCTTCGTCCCGGCGTATCGAACCGGCTTGCTCCGTCATGGCATCCTCACGGTTTCGCTGGCGGGTGCGGTGCTCGACCCGGGCTTTCGTCGGCGCGCGGTCCCACCAGGATCGGTGCGTAGACGACGACGAAAAGACCGAAGGCCGCCGTCCACAGCATGGCGGCGGCGTCGAGCCACAGCGCCGGCGCGGCCAGCATCGGCCCGCACACCCGGGCGAGTGCTGCCGCGCTCAGCAGCAGGTAGGCCAGGGCGATCGGGCGCGGCGCGGCGAGCGCTCGCCCGGTGTGGCCGAGCGCGGCGCGGCTCATGACGCCGAGGATCATCGTGGAGAACGCGCCCACGGTCAGTGCGTGCAGCCCGCTGGCGGTCGGAACCGGTGCGCCGAGCAGCGAGGCGGCCTTGAGCGCGAGGCCGACGGGCAGCCAGGCGTAGCCGAGGTGGAGCACCCACACGATGGGCTCGGCGAGGGTGCGATGGCCGTGCCACCGGGCGAGTCGCAGCGCCAGCAGCAGCGCGGCAACGGCCGTGACCAGGCCGGCGACGAACGTGCCCGGCACTACGAGGTCGGCGACCAGCACCGCGGCGGTGGCGACCAGCGCGGCCGGATCGACGAGGCGCTGCGGGCGGATGCCGGCATCGTACCCGCGCCGTTTCAGCGCCGCGCCGGTGAAGGCGGGAACGATTCGCCCGCCGAGCAGGGCGACCATCAGCACGAGGGCGTCGAGCGCGAGGGTCAGCGCCCCGGTGGACACTGCCCCGGCGAGGTGAAACCACAGGTTGGCCGCGAACAGCAGCGCGAGAAACGCGACGAACACGAGGTTGCGACGGTTCGCCGAGCGCACGAGCGGCGGCAGGATCGCGACGACCAGCGCCGGGACGAAAGCGAGATCGGCGAGCGCGATCACCACGCTCGGCAGGCCCAGCGGCAGGGAGACGAGCACTCGCCCGGCAAGCCACACGAGCGCCAGTGCGAGCAGCGGCGCGCGGGCAAGGCCGGGCTGCGCCGTCCAGCTCGGCACGGCGGTCAGCAGGAAACCGGCCATCGCGGCCATGACGAAACCGTAGAGCATCTCGCGCGCGTGCCAGGCGAGTCCCGGCAACGGCGCAGACCCGGAACCGTGCAGCACGGCCAGCCACCACGGAATCGCCACCACCGCATGGAGTCCGGCGAGCAGGAAGAAGGGACGGAACCCGGCGTCCAGGAGCGCGAACCGGCGGCGCTCGCGCGCGTGCTCGTTCGGGCCGCTCGGCTTTGCGGGAGGGTCCATCGACGCTATCGGCGAACTCGGGTGGGCCGCTGACGTTGCACCGCCGGTGCACCCGCCAGCTATATATCTGTGGGAATAGGGCGATGCACGGTGCACGCGCGCAGCGCGTACGCCACGCCGTACGGGCGGTGATCAGGCCACGGCCGAAAAGAGTCGCCCCCAGCCGTGTACGCGGGCCGGGTCGGCGCCGGCCTGCTTCATGGCCTTCCACACCGCGGTCGAGACCGTGTCGTAGACGGGGATGCCGATCTCGCGTTCGAGGGCGTCGACGATGCCGGCGCCGCGCAGGTTGGTGCAGAACACGGCGATCGCTTCGGGCCCGTCCGCGGCCACCGCCCGCACCATGGCGGCAATGGCCTGTTCGCTGACCTCGGAGAACGCGAAGTTGCCGCGCTCGCCCAGGTGGCGTTCCGAGACGCACTCGTAGCCGGCGGCGGCGTAGTTCGCCACGATCTTGCGCTGGACCTCCTCGAGGTAGGGCGTCACCAGGGCGAACCTGCGCACGTCGGTGGCCTCGAAGATCTCGTTCAGCGCCAGCACCGAGGTCGAGGCGGGGATACCCGTTTCCCCGGCGATCCGCGCGCACAGCTGGCGGTCGGTGTCGAACCCCAGCCATCCCGACGACGTCCCGTTCCAGGAGATCGCGTGCACCCGGGCATCGGACAACAGGCGCGCCGCCTCGAGGATCGTTTCCAGGTCGAACTGCCCGAGCGCCTGCGCGCCGAGCGAGATCTCGGTGACGCGAAAGCGCGCGAAGTGGGCGGAAACGTCCGGGAGTCCGGCCAGGATCGCGCTGGTCATCGGCTCGAGGACCGTGTTCGACGAGGGGGTCAGCATCCCCAGTAGCGTTCTGCTCGACATCGCGTTGCTCCTGACGGACGGCGGCGGGAGACGCCGCCGCGAGACGACCCGGCGCCGGTACGCCGCCGCCGGTCGTTATTCGAAGAACCGGCCCAGCGCCGGGCTGAGGCCCGCGGTGCGTTTCGGTCCGGGCGCACTGTAGGTGCCGGCCGTCGGCTTGCGCCAGCCGCCGATCACCGCCATCTCGGCCAGCGCCACCGCGAAGGCGACGGGTGCCACGACCGGTACCGGCAGTTGCGGGGCGACCCGGCTCGCCATGCCCGCGAACGCGGCGCCCGCCAGCACCAGGGTGTCCGCATGATCCTCGCCGACCGCGGCCAGTCCCAGCCTGACCACTTCGGCGTCCGCGCGATGCTGATCGGCCGACAGCTCGGTGCCGGACAACGGCAGGATCCGGATACTGGCCACGTCGGCGCCCATACCGAGTTCGGTGACGATCTGCTCGTTGGCGCCGCGCTCGTGACCACCGATGCCGACGATCCCGATCCTGCGGCCGAACAACTGGGCCGCGCGCATACCGGCTTCGGCGAGGCCGATGACGGGCACCGGCACCAGTTCCTTGGCCGGCGCGACGAGGTAGTGGCAGAACGCGCCCACGACCACGGCGTCGACGTCGCGGCAGTGACGTGCCAGGCAGTCCAGCAGGGCGTAACCGGCGATCAGCATCTCGCTGTGCGTGGCGATATAGGCGACGCCGGCGTCGGCGGAGACGCCGACGATCTCGGTGCCCGGGCGGCACACCGCGCGTGCCTCCTCGACCATCAGGTCGGTCATCGACTCGGTCATGTTGGGATTCGCGATCAGGATTCGCACCGGGCTACCTCCAGGCAGGGCGTGCGCTAGACGACGCGTTCGGCGGGTCTGGCG
>JBFJWO010000092.1:0-12411 GCA_041623575.1 Gammaproteobacteria bacterium | reverse complement strand
GTCGCCGACGAGGTTGACGCCGGCCACGTAGGCAAACCCCGAGTCCTGGTTGATGTAGATGTTGTGCGCGCTGTCGTAGCCGCCGTCCTCGAAGACCGCGCTAGCCGGGATCTGGAAGGCCGGGTCCGGCGCCGGGCCCATCGCATCGAGCTGGTTCAGCTCGAGGATGGTGATGCCCGCCCCGTCGGCCTCGGTGACGAAATACACATAGCCCGTGTAGTCATCGTCGTCGTCGCCGGTGCGCACGTTGTAGACCGCGGGATCGCCCCACAGGTTGGCGAAAGCGGTGGGGGCGAACGTGCCCACCTGGCCGATGAACACCGGGTCGTCGGGATCGGTGACACGCACGATCGACAGCCCGTCGCTGGTGCCGATCAGCGCGTACGCTTCGCCGTTCGGCGACACCCAGCCGCCGATGTCGTTGAGGAGCACGCCGGCGCGCTGCGTCACGGCGTTGATCTCCTCGGGTATCAACTGGCTGCGGAACTTCAGGCGCTTGGTGTCGGGAAACGGGCCGATGGCCGGTGCCGGGAAGTCCGGGAAGGGGCCGAACCCCGGTCCGATCTCGCCGGGCGGGTTGAAGTCGCCGTCCTGCATCAGGAACATCCGCGCGTGGCTACCCCACGCGGTGGTCACCGGCAAGACCAGCAGAGTGCACAGAGCGACCAGGGTCCCCAGGCAACGCCTCGTTCTTGTCACTGTCATGTTTCCGTCTCCTCGATTGCAAGACAAATGCGGGTGACTGGTCACCCGCGGCAGGCCGGCGGTCGCACCTCCGCGGCCGGTAACCCACGCGCTGCGGCGCGCGGGCCCGATACGCGTCGAAGGCTCGTCTGCCGATTCCTCCTGTGCGCCCGTGAAATGCCCGGCGCTCCCGGGCTGCGACCCTGACCGGTCCCGCCCGGGCGTGATTGAGATCGGGTGATTCAGGTCAAGTGTAGACCAACTCGGCGCAATGTTGCGCGCCGATGGTGTCGGTGCGACACGGCGTGAAACACGGCGACGATCCATCGCCCCGATCGGCTCGTTGTGCATCGCGAGATCCTCGTGCGCGTCGAGCGCTTTCCCGCCGGCTCTTGTCGGGTGCGTACGCGTCCGGTGAAACGATTGCGGCGCAACAAGATGCCGCGCGAAGCTCACAGGCTCGCGGGCAGCGCGGCCAGCGAGTCGATCACGAGGTCCGGGGTGACGGGCGAGGGATCGCGCGGGTCGTACTTGCCGGTGCGGACCTGGATGGCGCGCAGACCCGCGGCTTGCGCGCCGCCGACGTCGGCTTGCAGGTCGTCGCCCACCATCGCGACTTCGCTCGCCGCCAGGCGCAGGTCGAGCAGCGCGAGGCGGAAGAACTCGGCGCTCGGCTTGCCGACCACGCGCGCCTCGACGCCGGCGGCGTACTCGAGCGCGGCGACGAACGGGCCGAGGTCGAGTGCATTGGCGCCGTCACGCCGGCAGTAGCGGTTCTTGTGCAACGCAACCAACACCGCGCCCGCGCGCAGCGCGACGAAGACGCGGTTCAGCAGCGTCCAGTCGAAGCCGAGGTGCAGGTCGCCCAGCACCACCGCCTGCGGCTGCGCTTCGTCGAGGGTGAAGCCGGCGAAGTCTTCGCCGAGGCCGGGCAGGGCGGCCAGCCACACGCGTTGCAGGCCGGCCTCGCGCAGCAGGGCTGCGGCCGCCATCGCCGGTGTGAACAGGTGTTCGAGCGCGATCGCGAAGCCCATCGCCGTCAACCGCTCGGCGACCTCACGGCGCGGGCGCACGGTGGTGTTGGTGAGAAAACGCAGCTCGAGCCCGCGCTCGCGCAGCGTCTGGACTGCCTCGCGGGCGCCGGCGATCGCCTGTCCACCCTCGTAGAGCACGCCTTCGAGATCGAGCAGCAGGCCGCGCGTCGCGTGCGCAGATGGATCGGGTGTGGGTTCGGCGGGCATCGGTCTCTCCGCGGCAGCGACCGGTGCCGAGCATTATACGCCCGCGGCACGGGTGCGGCCGTTGCGCCGGCGGCGGCACGGGGTTCTGCCCGGTGGGAAATCGTGGTATTACACCCCGCATGGCCGTACCCCGCGAACCGAAAGCGCCAGCGCCGGACTCGCGGCCGTTTCTCAAACGGGTGCGCACGGAGATGCACCGCCTGCATCCCACGGAGCGGCGCCTGGCGGAGTTCCTGAGCGATTTTCCCGGCGAGCTCGCGAGCTACACCGCCTCGGAGCTGGCGCGCCTCGCCAACGTCTCGAACGCCACGGTCACGCGCTTCATCAAGCGCCTCGGCTACACGAACTACGACGAGGCGCGACGCCACGTGCGCGCGGAGAAGCGCACCGGCTCGCGGCTGTTCCTGAGTCCCGCCGAGGCCGGCGGCGCCGACACCTCGGTGGCCGCCCACGTGGCCCAGGGCCAGGACAACCTGAGTCGCACCTTCAGCCGGATACCGGACTCGGAGATCGACGCCGTCGCCCGCACGATGCTCGCGGCGCGCAAGACCTGGGTGATCGGCTTTCGCACCAGCCACGCTTTCGCCGCCTACCTGCAATGGCAGGCGACCCAGGTGGTGGAGAGCGTCACGGTGATCCCGGGCGGCGGCGAGACGCTCGGCGAGCACCTCGTCAGCATCGGCGCGCAGGACCTGGTCATCGTGTTCGCCCTGCGCCGCCGGGTCGCGCGTACCGCCGAGCTGCTCGCGCGAATCCGTAAATCAGGCGCCAAGCTGCTCTACGTCACCGACGAGGGCGCGCCCAAGAACCGTGCCGCGCAATGGCATTTCCGCTGCGAGACACAGGCGCCGGGGCCGCTGTTCAACCACGTCGCGGTCATGGCCTTGTGCCACATGATCGTCACCGCGGCGATCGAGCACGCCGGGCGCGCCGGGCGCAAGCGCCTGACGGCCATCGAAGTCGCCAACGACGCGCTCGACGAACTCGCCACCGAATAGCGCCCCGGCCCGGTCGACCGGCGCGTCCGTGGCGGCGATTTCCGCTGCGGTAATATATTTTCTTGTGATTCAACAATGAAAAACCAATTGCACGGCCGCCGGTCCGGGCGCATAGTGAGCGGCGGCCAACGACAACGAAGCGAGGAGCAAACAATGTCCATGCGTCTGGTTCTCTCGATATCACTGGCGAGCCTCAGCGTGTGCGCCACGGCCGAAACCCTCGAATTGAAAGTGCTGGGCCAGCCCGTGGGCTCGGGCCTCATCCAGCAGCAGAAGGAGCAGCCGTTCTTCGAGGCGCTGGCGAGCAAGACCGGCCTCGACGTAACCGTCAGCTACCGCCCGGTCGACGTCACCGGCATTCCGGACACCGACGGCCTGCGGGTGCTCAAGTCCGGGCTGTTCGACATCGTCTCCATCCGCGGGCCGCAGGTCAGCCGCGACGAGCCGACCATCCTCGGCTTCGACCTGGTCGGCCTCAACCCCACTTTCGAGGCCGGCAAGCGGCACACGGCGGCCTTTTTCGACACCGTCGACAAGCGCCTGCAGGCGCAGTTCGACGCCAAGCTGCTCGGCGTGTGGCCGGCCGGCCCGCAGGTGATCTTCTGCAAGCCGCAGATCGCCGGGCTCGCCGACCTCAAGGGGCTCAAGGTGCGCGTCGGCGACCAGAGCGTCGCGGGCTTCATGGGCGGGCTGGGTGCGACCGGTGTGCCCATGCCGTTCGGCGAAGTGCAGCAGTCGCTCGCCCGCGGGGTCGTCGACTGCGCCGTCACCGGCCCGGCTTCGGCCAACTCCGCCGGCTGGCCCGAGGTGACCACCACCGTACTGCCCCTGGCCCTGCAACTGGCCATCAACGGCTACGCGATCAACCTGCGCACCTGGAACAAGCTCAACGCGGAGCAGCAGCGTACCTTGCAGAACGCCGTCACCGGCCTGGTCGACGAGATCTGGGCGTACTCCGAGGAACTCTACGCCGACGCGGTGCGCTGCAACATCGGCGCCGACCCCTGCGTGCACGGCAAGAAGTACGCGCTCACCAAGAGCGAGGTGTCGAAGGCCGACCTGGCGACGGTCGCCGCGGCCGTCAAGAGCAAGTCGTTGCCGGTGTGGGCGAAGCAGTGCAACGCGGTCAACGCCCGCTGCGAGGCGGACTGGTCGGCCACCATCGGCAAGCAGCTGCAATAGCAACCCGCGCGGGGGCGTCCCGGCCGTGACCCGCATCGGCCGCTGGCTCGGCACGGTGTTCGGCGTGCTGATGCTGGTCCTGTCGGTGGCGGTCGCGGTCGAGACGCTGGTACGCAAGCTGTTCTCGGTCTCGCTCGGCGGGGTCGACGAGTTGTCCGGGTATGCCATCGCCGTCGGCGCGCCGCTCGCTTTCGCGGTAGCGTTGATCAACCGTTCGCATATCCGGATCAACCTCCTGCACATGCGCCTGCCGGCACGCGCCCAGTCGTTGCTGAACGTGGCCGCGGCGGTCACGCTCGGCGTGCTGGCGGTCTATTTGTTCGTGTTCTGCGTGCGTACGGTGATGGAGACCCACACCTACCGGAGCATCGCGCAGACGCCCTGGGCGACGCCGCTCATCTACCCGCAGGTCCTGTGGATGCTCGCCATGAGCGTGTTCGCCCTGTGCGCCGTGGTGCTCGCCATGCGCTCGATCCAGCTCGCCGTGCGGCGCCGCTGGGAGGAGCTCGATCGCGAGTTCCACCCGGTCTCGGTGGAGGAGGAGTTGCGCAGCGAGCTCGAGGACCTGGAGCGGCGCTAGCGCCGCGTTGCCGCCGTGAGCGTCACCGCCATAGCGCTCGGTTTCGCGGCGATGCTCGCGCTGATGCTGATCGGCCTGCCGGTGGCCGTGTCGATCATCGCCGTCGGTGTGGTCGGCGGCTATCTCGCCTACGGCATGCCGCTGGTGGAAGCCATGGGCGGGGTCGTGTGGGGCACGCTCAACAACAGCGTGATGACCGCCATCCCGTTGTTCATGCTGCTCGGCGAGATCCTGCTGCGCGGCGGCATCGCCGATCGCATGTACGACGCGCTGGCCGTGTGGCTGGGGCGCTTCCCGGGCGGACTGCTGCACACCAATATCGGCTGCTGCGCGCTGTTCGCGGCAACGTCGGGGTCGTCCGTGGCGACCGCCGCGACGGTCGGCACGGTCGCCTTGCCCGCGCTGACGGCGCGCAAGTACCCGGCGCCCGCCGCGCTCGGCTCGCTGGCGGCGGGCGGCACCCTGGGGATCCTGATCCCGCCGAGCATCAACCTGCTGGTGTACGGCTCGCTGGCCAACACGTCGGTGGGCCAGCTGTTCATCGCCGGCGTGCTCCCGGGGCTTACCCTGATCGCGCTGTTCATGCTCTACATCGCCGTCGCCCACCATTCCGACGGCGAGCAGGACACCACGCACGTGCCGCTAGTAGTGAAACTGAAGCTGCTCTGGCACCTGGTGCCGCCGGCGACGATCTTCCTGGTGGTGATGGGCAGCATCTACGGCGGGCTGGCGACGCCGACCGAATCCGCCGCGCTCGGCGTGCTGGCCGCGCTCTACTTCGTCTGGCGCGCCGGGCACCTGCGCTGGACGCTGCTGGTCAACTGTTTCGTGCAGTCGGCCCGAACCACCGGCATGGTGGTGCTGGTGATCGTGTGCGCGTTGCTGCTGAACGTGACCCTGTCGATGGTGGGTGCCGCGCAGGCGGTCACCGAATGGGTGGCCACGCTCGGCCTGGATCGCGTGGCGCTGCTGTTCCTGCTGGTCGCCTTCTACATCCTGCTCGGGATGTTCATGGACGCGATGTCGATGCTGGTGCTGACGGTGCCGATCGCCGTCCCCATGGTCGCCTCGGTGGGCGTCGACCCGGTCTGGTTCGGCGTGTTCATCGTGGTGATGTGCGAGATCGCGCTGATCACGCCGCCGGTCGGTATGAACCTGTTCGTGGTGCAGGGCGTGCGCCAGGACGCCGGCAGTTTCGGCGACGTGGTCGCCGGGGCGGTGCCGTACGTGTTCATCATGATGGCTTTCGTCGCGCTGCTGATCTTCGTTCCCCAGGTCGCCCTGTGGCTGCCCAACACCATGTCGGGCAACTGATGGACGCGCGGCGGCCCGGGGCGGTGGCGGGCACGCGCAACATCCTCGTCATCAATCCCAATACCAACCCGGCGGTCACCGAGCGGGTGCGCGCTGCGGCGCAGTCGGTGGTGTCGCCGGGCACCCGCATTCGCGCCGTCAACCCGCCGAGCGGGCCGTTCGGCATCGAGTCGCCGGCCGATCGCGCGCTGGCCGAGCCTAGCGTCATCGAGTTGATCCGCGAGGGCGCCGGGCAGGGGTTCGAGGCGTTCGTGCTGGCCTGCTTCGACGACATCGCGCTGGCGGCGGCGCGCGACCTCGTCGATGCCCCGGTCGTCGGCTCCTGCGAGGCGGGCATCGGCGTCACGCGCACGCTCGCCCGGCGGTTCTCCGTCGTCACCACCTTTGCCGGCGCGATACCGACGGTCGAGGGCCTGTTGCAGCGCTACGCCGTGTCGGACATCGCGACCGTGCGCGCGGCCGGTATCAGCGTGGCGCAGGCGGCCCGCGGCGACGACGGGGACCAGGATGTGGCGGCGGCGTTTCGCGCCGCCATCGACACCGACCGCGCGGGCGCGATCCTGCTCGGCTCGGGCGGGCTCGCCGGGCGCGCCGGTTCGCTGTCGCGCCGGTTCCGCGTGCCGGTGATCGACGCCACCGCGGCCGCGGTCAAGCTCGCCGAATCCGCACTGACGCTCACCGCCGCCTGAGCTTCGCGCCACGCGCTGGATTGATCCGCCGTCGACCGGGGCTCGCCGGGGCCGTGGTCAGGCGCGTATGCGGGTACGCTCCGGATCGTAGAACGGCAGCGGCACCACGGTCGCCGGCAGGCGTTTCTGCTGGCCGTCGAGCTTGCCGACGTCGAGTTCGGTACCGGGTGCTGCGTACTCGACGTTGACCCGCGCGAGCGCGATCGCGCAGTCGAGCAGCGGCGAGCGCGTGGCGCTGGTCACCGTGCCGACGGCGGCACGTTCGAGGTAGACGTCGTCGCCGCCGCGCGCGCTCTCGCGCCCGGCCAGGCGCAGTCCCACCAGCGCGTGTTGCGGGTGCTCCCGGTTGCGCGCAAGCGCCGCCTTGCCCACGAACTCGCCGTGCTTGCCGGCCAGCGCCACCGTGAACCCGATGCCCGCCGCGAACGGATCGGTGCGGGCGTCGAACTCGTTGCCGCGCACGATCAGTCCCGCCTCGATGCGGAGCATGTCGAGCGCCTGCCCGCCGCAGGGAGCGATGCCGTGCGCGGCGCCCGCGGCCATGACCGCGTCCCACACGGCGGGGCCGTCCTCGGGCCGGCACCACAACTCGTAGCCCAACTCCCCGCTGAAGCCGGTGCGCGAGACCAGAACCGCGCAGCCCGCGGCGTCGTGCAGGCGGGCCAGCGTGAAGCGGAACCAGCCGAGTTCGTCGAGTGCCGGCTGCGCGCCCGGCGTCCACACGACATCGGCGAGGATCTCGCGGCTCTTCGGTCCCTGCAGCGCGAGGTTGTGCAACTCGTCGGTGGCGGTCTTCACCCACACCTTGAGCCCCAGTTCCCGGGCCTGGCGGCGCAGCCACTCGCCGCACTCGTCGTCGTTGCAGGTCCAGCGGAAGTTGTCCGCACCCAGGCGAAACAGGGTGCCGTCGTCGAGCATGCCGCCGTGCGGGTAGCACATCGCCGAGTAGACCACGCGCCCGGGCGCGAGCTTGCGCACGTTGCGCGTCAGCGTGTAGTCGAGCAGTGCCTCGGCGTCCGGTCCGCTGACGTCGAACTTGCGCAGCGCCGAGAGGTCGAACAGCGCCGCGCGTTCGCGGCACGCCCAGTACTCGGCCAGCGCCCCGGTGGCGGTGTAGCTGGCCGGTATCCAGTAGTCGCGCGCGGCGCTGTAGTGGCGGGTCAGGGCGCTGGTGCGCGGGTGGAAGGCGGTTTCTCTGGTTAGCACGGGGCTGGCTTCCGGTCGTTTGCGATAGGCGAGCGCGCGCGAGAAGCGGTGCTTCGCCGGGTACACGCGCACGTGGATGTCGGTGGGGTTCCAGGCGTTGATCGGGCTGGTGTCGTCCGGGCACGCCGTCGAGGCGCACACCAGGTCTTCGAGCGCGCGCATCAGCACGTAGTCGCCCGGCCGGGTCCAGCACTCGTCGCTGCTCAGCAGGTTGTTGGCGTCGATACGGGTGTTGAAGAAGAAATTGATCGCCGGCCACGCGCGCTTGGGCGCCACGCCGTAGGGGGCGAGCGCGTTGCTGAGGTTGTCCGAGCAGTTGGGGTGGCCGTAGTAGCCCTTGTTCTCGTAGCCGCGCGCGGTGCACGCGAGCCCGAAGGTGTCGTGCCGGCCCACCGTGTCGCGCACGACTTCGAGCATCGGTTGCATGTCCTCGTCGTAGTAGCGCGAGTACAGGCCCGGCCCCGGATAGGCGCCGCCGACCAGGGTGCGCGTGACGGTGGCGTCGAGACGCACTTCGCGCTGCCGCTCGAGGTGCGCGGCGCCGAGCGCGGTGAAATCGGAACACTGGCGCCCGGCGACGTCGATGATCTGCACGTACTCGCCGGCCCGGATCTCGTAGGCGATGGCGGTGGCGCGCTCGACGTGCAGGTCGAGGCGCGGGTCGGCCAGCGGTTCGGGCAGCGCGGGGGACCGCGGGGGCTCGCAGCGGGCACGCTCGACCTCGACCTCGAGGTCGGTGGCCGGGGCGCGGGCGCCGTCCAGGCTGAGCGACGGGCCGGCGGCGCAGACCAGGCAGGTGAGGTCGCGCAGCGCCTCGGTCTCGAAGCGCGTGCCGGGGGCGCTTTCACCGTCGAACAGCGCTGCGGCGCAGCGCCCGTCGAGCGCGATGCCGCGGCGTCGCAGGCTGTGGCGCAACGAACGCGCGGCCTCGCCCGCCGCGTCGAGGCAGGCGAGCGTCGCCGGCGCCGGAGCGACGGGGTCGCGGTCGAGCGCGCCGGGGTCCGGGCGGCCCTCGCGGTCGAACGCGAGCAGCTGGCCGGTGTGCAGGCCTTCCGGGTCGGTGACGCGCAGCCGGTCGCCGGCGTGGAGGTCCAGTGCCAGCGCGCTGCCGCCGGGCACCGTGTAGCGTTCGTGCCCGGGCACGAACGGCAACAGGCCCGGTTCGCGCGGTCGCGTCGCGGTGGGATGGCCGGGGACGTTGTTCGGCATGTCGGCGGTAAGGCGCGGTCGCCCGGGGCGGGGCACTGCGCCCGGACGTTGCTCGGTGTGGTCTAATTTGTCAATTGCGCCAGCGGAGAAACTTCACGTGACCGACCGCGCGGCCATCTTCGACATGGACGGCCTGTTGATCGATTCGGAGCCCTTGTGGCGCATCGGCGAGATCGCCGTGTTCGCCGGCGTCGGGCTCGAGCTCGACGAGGCAATGTGTCGCCAGACCATGGGCATGCGCATCGACGAGGCGGTCGACTACTGGTACGGGCGCCACCCCTGGCAGGGCAAGAGCCGCGCGCAGGTCGGGCGCGAGATCATCGAGGCGGTGGGCACCGCCGTGGCCGAAAGCGGCGAGCCGATGCCGGGGGTGCGCGAAGTGCTGGCGTTGTTTCGTGACGCCGGGTGGCGCATCGGCCTGGCGTCGTCCTCGCCGCCCGCCCTGATCCGCGCGGTCGTCGGCCGGCTGGACATCGAGGACTATTTCGCGGTGCTGTGCTCGGCAGCCGACGAGGAATTCGGAAAGCCGCACCCCGGCGTGTACCTCAGCGCCGCGCGTGCCCTCGGCGTGGCGCCCGGCGCATGCCTCGCCTTCGAGGACTCGGTGGCGGGCGTGGAGTCGGCGCGGGCGGCGGGCATGACCGTGGTCGCCGTGCCCGAAGCGGCCCTGCGGGGCGACCCGCGCCTGCACGCCGCGCACGCCGAGCTCGCGAGCCTGCGCGACTTCTCCCCGGCCCTGCTGGCCGAACTGACCGGTCGCCGAGGCGCGTGCCCGCCGAGCGAGCGTTGACCTTGACCGCCGGCTGCCTGCTGACGCTGAGCCTCGGCTCCATCCATGCGTTCAGCGTGTTCGTCGAACCGTTCGAGCTGCGTTTCGGCGCGAGCCGTGCGGCCGTCAGCCTGGTCTACTCCTTCGCCCTGGTTTCGAGCGCAGCCATCTGGCGGTTGCCGCCGGCCGCCCGGGGGGCGCCGTCGTGACGAAGCCGGTGCCGCAGGTCACGCTCGAACCCTGGGAGGTTGCGCACCTCGCGCGGGTCGCGGATTGGCTGGGCCGCGGCCACGTCCGACGCTGGTGGGGAGATCCCGCCACGCGGCTGGCCGAATTGCGCGAGGGCGGCGACCACGAGCAGGCCCTGATCGCCGTCGACGACGAACCGGTCGGCTACCTCCGCTGGCAGCGGGTCGACCTTGCCGATCTCGCCGCGCTCGGCCTCACCGGCATCCCCGAGCACGCGGTCGACATCGACATTTTCATCGGCGAGCGGGACTGGCTCGGGCGCGGCGTGGGCCCGCGGGCGCTGACGCTGCTGCTCCAACGCCTGGCCGCCGGTGGTGCGCCGCTCGCCGGGTTGTGCACCTCGGTCGACAACGCGGTGGCCATCCGTGCCTTCGAGAAGGCCGGGTTCACGCGCCTGTGCCGCTACCAGGACCCGGAGTTCGGCCCCTGCTGGGTGCTGAGCGCGGAGCTCACGAAGCGCTAGGGAACCTCTGATTCGGTAGCGCAGAGTAAGTGATTTGGAGTCGAGTGCCAGGCGCACCGACGAGCAATAGCCCGCCCTGATGCGAGGAGTGCAACGCCGCAAGCGGATTCGAGGTGCTTGCTCCGCGGTATCAGATCAGGTGTTACCGGCCACCAGACCGGCGAAGGTCCGGTTCTTGCTTCAGTGTCATCGTCGCCACCGCCCCGGAGCGAGCATGCCCATCGACTACGCCCAGCCCGAGATCCAGCGCACCGAGCACTCGCGCCTCGCCGGGGTCGATTTCTCCTCGCTCGGCTTCGGCAACGTGTTCAGCGACCACATGTACCGGCTGAGTTACGCGCACGGGCGATGGGTGGAGCCGCGCATCGTGCCCTACGGGCCGATCCCGATCGACCCGATCGCGGGCGCGCTGCACTACGGGCAGTCGGTGTTCGAGGGGCTCAAGGCGTTTCGCGGCGACGACGGGGCGTTGCGCGTGTTTCGTGCCGATCGCAACTACGCGCGCATGGCCGCTTCGTGCGAGCGGCTGTGTATACCGCCGGTGCCCGAAGCGGCGTTTCACGGCGCCTACCGCCAGTTGCTGCGTCTCGATCACGAGTGGGTACCGCGCGCGCCGGGCGAATCGCTCTACATCCGCCCGATCGTGCTGGCGAGCGAAGGGCTGCTGGAAGTGCGCCCGGCGCAGCGCTACGAGTTCATCGTCGCCACCGCCCCGGTGTGCAACTACTTCGGCCACAACAGCGAGCCGGTCTCGCTGCACGTGGAGCGGCGCTACACGCGGGCCGCGCCGGGCGGCACCGGCGCTGCCAAGACCGGCGGCAACTACGCGGCGAGCCTGCACCCTAGCGCGCGCGCGCGTGAGCACGGCTGCCAGCAGGTGCTGTGGCTCGACGGTGCCGAGCACCGCTACGTCGAGGAAGCCGGGCAGATGAACATCTTCTTCCGCTTCGCCGACCGCGTGGTGACGCCGCCGCTCGCCGGGACCATCCTGCCCGGCGTCACGCGCGAGAGCGTGCTCGAGTTGCTGCAGGCACAGGGGATAGCCACCGAGGAGCGTCCCATCGGTATCGACGAGGTGTTCGACGCGATCCGCGCCGGCGATCTGCTGGAGGCTTTCGGCGCGGGCACCGCGGCGGTGATCGCGCCGATCGGCAACCTCACCCAGAACGGCGACAGCTACGACATCAACGGGCGCACCACCGGCGAGTTGACGCGCGCGCTCTACCGGGAACTGACCGACATCCAGTACGGGCGTGTGCCCGATCGCTTCGGCTGGGCGGAGATCGTCGCGGTCTGAGGCGCGCGCCGTTCAGTCCACCAGCGCGACGAACGGCACGGTGGAGACGTAGATCACCAGCGCCGCCGCCGCGAGGTAGACCAGCACCCGTATCGGGTTCTCCCGCACCGTGTCGGCCAGCGTGCGGTGGCGTCCGCTCCTGCGCAGTCGCTCGTACTCCTCGCGCGCACGCTTCGCACGCTCGCCCTGGTAGGCGTCGAGCAACGTGCGAGCCGCCTGCAGCTGGCTCTCGTCACGCAGCCAGATGGCTGGCATGGAGATGCCCCAGTTGCCGGCCGGCGTCTCGTAGTAGTCGATGCCGTTGGTGTCGAGCAACTCGCGCAACTCGGCGGCCTCGTCGTCGAGCACGCCGCGCAACCTGAGGAGTTGAACCGGCACGTGGGCGAACCGGCCGCTCAGGCGCGCGCGCCGACGGCTTCGGCCATGGCGCCGAGGGTGGGGTAGAGGAAATCGACTTCGGGGCGTTCGCTGACGCGCGCGGTGGCGCCCCACTCGCCGCCCGCGGCGAGCCCCTGGCGATCGATCCAGGC
>JBFJWO010000091.1:0-12558 GCA_041623575.1 Gammaproteobacteria bacterium | reverse complement strand
TGAGTTTCGGCGTCTCGCGCGGCGAGATACTCGGCCTGCTCGGCGTCAACGGCGCCGGTAAATCGACCACCATGGACATGCTGTGCGGCGTGCTCGCGCCGAGCGCCGGTCGCGTGTCTATCGGCGGTATCGACCTTGACGCACGCCCGCTCGAGGCCCGGCGGCTGATCGGCTACCTTCCCGAGCACCCGCCGCTCTACCCGGAGCTGACGGTGAGCGAGTACCTGCACTTCTGCGCCCGCCTGCGCGGCCTGGCCGGCGCGAGCGGACCCGCCGTCGACCAGGCGCTGCAACGCTGTAACCTCGGCGGCGTGGGCGAACGCCTGCTCGGCAACCTGTCCAAGGGTTTCCAGCAGCGCGTCGGGCTGGCCCAGGCGCTGCTGCACGACCCGCTGCTGCTGGTGCTCGATGAGCCCAGCGCCGGGCTCGACCCCCTGCAACTGCGCGAGTTCCGCGCCCTCGTGCGCGAACTCGCCGCCGAGCGTGCGGTGATCATGTCGACCCACACCTTGCCGGAAGTGACGGCGCTGTGCAGCCGGGTGCTGATTCTAGTCGAGGGGCGCGTGGTGCACGAGAGCAGCCTCGATGCACTCACCGCCGGAACCCGCCGCCTGCGACTGCGCTGCCAGTCACCGCCGCGCACGGGCGATCTCCTCGCCCTCCCCGGCATCGGTGCGGCCGAGGCCGAGAACGACGGTGCGATCTGCCTGCACGTCACCGGGGAAACCGACCCGGCGCCGGCGATCGCGGCGCTGGTGGTCGAACGCGGCTGGGGCCTGCTCGAGCTCGCGCCCGAGCAGTCGTCGCTCGAGCGGGCGTTCGTCGAAGTCACCTGCCGCCAGCCCGACGAGACTCCCGCTCGATCCGGCGCCGCGCCGTGACCCTGGCGATCTTCCATCGCGAGCTGCGCAGCCAGTTCGCCACACCGCTCGCCTGGGTGCTGCTCGCGACGGTGCAGTTCCTGGCGGCTTACGTGTTCCTGATCAGCTTCGAGGACTTCCTGCTGCACCAGGAGCAGTTGCGCGCCGACGCCCGCTCGCCGGGCCTGACCGCCTTCGTGGTTCCCCGTTTCTTCGCGCCCCTGGGGGCGGTGCTGGTGCTGGTGACGCCGCTGATCAGCATGCGGCTGATCGCGGGCGAGCGCCAGGCAGGCACGTTGCGGTTGCTGCTGAGCGCACCTGTCGACGGCTGGCAGATCGTCGCCGGCAAGTACCTCGCGGCCCTCACTCAGCTCAGCGTTGCGCTCGCCATCGCGTGCCTGATGCCGCTCACCCTGCACGCGTTCGTGGCGCTCGATCTCGGCGCCCTGGCGGCAGCGGCGCTCGGCGTGTGGCTGGCGGGAGCGGCAGCGCTGGCGCTCGGCGTGTATTGTTCGGCAGTCGCCGGCCACCCGCTGAGCGCCGCGGTGTCCACTTTCGGCTTGCTGCTGCTGCTGTGGCTTATCGGCGGCGGCGGAGCGCCGCGGGCCGAGCTGACGGAGCTCAGCCGCTATATCGGCCTGCCGGGACACCTGCAGTCGTTCCTGCGCGGGCTGATCGACACCCGCGACCTCGCCTATTTCGTGGTCCTGGGGGCGGCCGCGCTGACCCTCGCCGCGCGTCACGTCGAGCGCGAGCGCCTGTGAGCACGGCCCTGCGACGATGGTTCGGGCGGACGTTGCCGGACTTCGCCTGGTACGCGCTGGTAGTGGTGGCCGGGATCGCACTGCTCGCCGCCAGCCGCGCCTGGTACTGGCAAGCCGACTGGACGCGCGCGCAGCGCAACTCGCTTGCCGAAAGCTCGCTCGCGGTCACCCGGCAGATCGACGGGCCGGTCGAGCTGCACGCCTACCTCGCCGGGGACGACGCTTCGCGACAGGCACTCGTCCAGCTGGTCGATCGGTTCAGGCGCCACAAGCCGGACATCAGCCTGCGCCTGACCGATCCGGCCGATTCGCCCGACGAAGTACGTGAGCGCAACGTCAGCCGCGGCGGCGAGCTCTTCGTGCGCTACCGGGGACGCGAGCAGCGCCTGCGCCAGGTCAGCGAGCAAACGCTCGCCAATGCCCTGCAACGCCTGCTGCGCGGCGGCGAGCGCTGGGTGGTGTTCCTCGACGGGCACGGCGAGCGCGACCCGTTCGGGGCGGCCAACCACGGACTCGGCAACTTCGGGCAGCGGCTGCGCCAGTCGGGACTGCAGCTGCACCAGCAAAGCCTCGCGCTGACCCCGGCGCTGCCCGACAACACCGCGTTGCTGGTCATCGCCAGCGCCCGCACGCCCTACCTGCCCGGGGAAGTCGCCCTGGTCGTCAACTACGTGCGCGCCGGGGGCAACCTGCTTTGGCTGCTCGAGCCCAACCAGCTGGCCGGCCTCGAGCCCCTGGCCGAGGAGCTGGGCGTCTCGCTGCTGCCCGGCGTGGTGGTCGACCCGAACACGCGCACGCTGGACATCGCGCGCATGGATTTCGTACTGGCCGCCGATTTCGCCGCCGACCACCCGGCCACCGCCGGCTTCAGCAGCTTGTGCCTGCTGCCGCTCAGCGCGGCGGTGCAGACGCGCGACGCCGGTTGGGAACGGGTCGCCCTGGTGCGCAGCAATGCGGCGGCCTGGGCGGAACTGGGCGAGGTGGAGGGCGCGACGCTGGACGAGCGCGCCGGCGACCGTCGGGGGCCGCACGACCTGGTGGTCGCGCTGACCCGCGCGCGCGCCGCCGGCGAGGAGCAACGCGTGGTCGTGGCCGGCGACGGCGACTTCCTCGCCAACACCTACCTCGACAACGGCGGCAACGCCGAGCTGGGCTTGCGGCTGTTGAACTACCTGAGCGGCGACGACGCGCTGATCGCGGCGCAACGCCAGCCACCGCTGGACGTCGCCGTGGAGCTCTCCACGCCGCTGCTGGCGGGCTTCGCGGTGACGTTCCTGCTGCTGGTTCCGGCGGCGCTGGCCGGCGGCGGCAGTCTGGTGCGCTGGCGGCGCCGGCGCCGCTGAGCCGATGCCCGAGTTGCCCGAAGTCGAAACCACCCGGCGCGGCATCGAACCGCTGGTGCTCGGGCGGCGGGTAGCCGCACTCGCGGTGCGCCAGCGACAGCTGCGCTGGCCGGTCCCCGCGACCCTGCGCAACCTCGTGGGTGAGCGGATCGACGGCGTGCGCCGGCGCGCCAAGTACCTGCTGCTCGACGCCTCGTGCGGCAGCGCCATCATGCATCTCGGCATGTCCGGCAGCCTGCGGGTGGTCCCGCACGCGGTCACGCCCGGTGCACACGATCACGTCGATTTCGTGCTCGATGACGGCAACTGCCTGCGCCTGCGCGACCCGCGTCGGTTCGGCGCCGTGCTGTGGACTCGCGGCGACCCGCTCGCCCACCCCCTGCTGCGCGACCTCGGGCCCGAACCGTTCGACCCGGTGTTCGACGGACGCTACCTGCACGCTCGCGCGCGCGGGCGCCGGGTCGCGGTCAAGAGTTTCGTCATGGACGCGCACGTGGTGGTCGGGGTGGGCAACATCTACGCGAGCGAGGCGCTGTTCGCCGCCGGCATCCACCCGCACCGTCCGGCCGGGCGCGTGTCGCGGCAACGCTACCAGGGACTGAGCGAGGCGGTACGCGAAGTCCTCGCCCGCGCGATCGGGTTCGGCGGCACGACGCTGCGCGATTTCTCGAGCCCCGAGGGCAACCCGGGGTACTTCCGCAACGAGTTGCGCGTCTACGACCGCGCCGGCCTGCCCTGCCCCAACTGCGCCGCCGACCTGCGCCACAGCGTCATCGGCCAGCGCTCGAGCTACTACTGCGTGCGCTGCCAGCGCTGAGCGGGGCGGCCGCGTGCCGTCTCAGGCCACCGGCCCGCCCGGGCGAACCCGGAACAGCAACGAGTACATCACGGGCACGAAGCCGAGCGTCAGCACGGTCGCGAACACGAGCCCGCTCATGATGGCGATCGCCATGGGTTCCCACATGGCACCGCCGCCGAAATACAGCGGCAGCAGTCCGAAGACGGTCGTGGCCGTGGTCAGCAGGATCGGGCGCAGTCGCCGTTGCGCCGCCTCGATGATCGCCTCGAAGGGGGGCAGACCGGTCTCGTCGATCTCGGTGCGGATGCGCTCGAGCAGCACGATCGCATTGTTGATGACGATCCCGGCCAGCGAAATGATGCCGAGGAAGGTCATGAAGCCCATGTAGGAGTCGAGCACGATCAGCCCGGCGGTGACGCCGATCATGCCGAGCGGGATGGTCAGCAGGATGATCAACGGGCGGCGCACCGAGTTGAACTGGCCGACCAGCAGCAGGATGATGATCAGCGCGGCGATCGGCAGCTTTTCGGCGATCGACTGGTTGGCCTTGCCGGAGGTCTCCGCCTCGCCGCCGAACTCGTACCTGTACCCGACCGGCCAGGTGTCCCGTTGCGCCTCCAGCCAGGGGGCGAGTTGCGCGAACACCTCCGCCGCCGTGGCCTCGCCGCGCAACGCGGCGCTGATGTTCACCGCCTTGAACCGGTCGCGACGGCGGATGTTGGCCGACTGCCACACGACCTCGACGTCGGCCACCTGCTTCAGGGGCACCGAGGTGCCGGTCAGTTGCGAGAACACGTTGAGGCTCTCGAGCTTGCCGATGTCCTGGCGATCGGCCGCCACCGAGCGCATCACGATCGGTATCCGGTCGGCGCCCTCGCGGTACTCGGTCATCTCGATACCCGACAGCCCGGTCTGCAGCGAGACCGCGATGTCCTGGCTGCTGAGCCCGGCGCGCTGGGCGCGCGCCTGGTTGATGTTGACGCGCAGTTTCTTGGTCCTCAGACCCCAGTCGTCGCGGACGTTGCGGGTGCCGGGGATGTCGGCGAGTTGCGCCTTGACCTGCTCCACCAGCTCGAACAGCGTGCCCTCCTCGCGCCCCAGCACCCGCACCTCGACCGGGTTGGTGACCGGCGGCCCGTTGTCGAAGCGCTTGAGATTCGAGGTGGCGCTCGGGTGGTTGGCGAACACGTAGTCCTCGATCCGGGCCATGATGCCCTCGATATCGCGGTAGTCGGTGACGTTGATGACGAACAGCGCGTAGTGCGGGCTCGCCGGCTCCGGGTTGTGCTGCAGGACGAAACGCGGCCCGCCGTTACCGATGTAGACCACCCAGTCACGCACCCCGGCCGGGCGCGTCTGCCCGACCTGCAGCTCGCGCACCAGGAAGCGCTCGATATCGATCACCAGCGCTTCGGTGGCCCGGATGTCGCTGCCCACCGGCAATTCGACCTCGGCTTTGAAGAACGCACGATCCGAAGGCGGGAAGAACAGCTTCGGCACCGAACCGAGGCCGTAGATAGCCGCCGCGAACAGCGCGCCCACCACCGAGACGCTGAGCAGCCGGTTGCGCAGCACAAACCGGAGCACGGCGCGGTACGCCCGGTAGGTGCCGCCGTCGAACGATTCCTCGCGCGGCGACACGCGTAGAAAGCGCACGCACAGCAACGGCACGACCGTGATCGCCAGCACCCACGAGCACAACAGGGTGATGGTCACCACCTCGAACAGCGCGGCGGTGTACTCGCCGGTGGACGACTCGGCCAGGTAGATCGGCAGGAACGCGGCACCCGTGGTCAGCGACGACGTCAGCAGCGGCACCTTGAGTTCGTTGGCCGAATCGACCGCCGCGGCGACGGCATCCTTGCCGGCCTGCATCTGCACCAGCGTGGACTCCGCCATCACGATGGCATTGTCCACCAGCATGCCGAGCGCGATGATCAGCGCCGCGAGCGAGACCTGGTTCAGGCCGATGCCGAACACCGACATCGCCAGCAGCGCCATGACGATCGCCGAGGGGATCAGGCTCGCGACCACCAGCCCCGTGCGCAGGCCCAGGGTTACCAGCATCACCAGCGAGACGACCGCGATCGCCTGCAGCAGGTTGGCGGAGAAGTCCCGCACCTTGCGGTCCACCGCTTCGGGCTGGAACACCGATATCCCGAACTCCACACCCCACGGGTAGACGGCCTGCAGGCGCTGCAACGTGGCCTCGATCTGCTCCCCGAGGCGGATGATGTTGCCGCCCTCGCGCATCGACACCGCGATGGTCAGGGCAGGGTCGGCGTTGGCCCGCACCAGCGATTGCGGCGGATCGATGAAGCTGCGCCGGATCGCCGCCACGTCGCGCAGGTAGATGAGTTCGGCGCGCCCGGGCACCTTGAGGATGCTGCTGCCGAGGTCGGCCACCGATTCGAAGCTGCCCGAGGGTTCGAGTGCGATGCGTTCGCGCCCGGCCAGCAACTCGCCGCCGGGAATGATGATGTTCTGCGCCTGCAGCAGCGCTACGAGTTGCTGCGGCGAGAGGCCGAGTTCGGCGAGGCGCGCGTTGTTGTACTCGACGAACACGCGCTCCGCCTGCTTGCCGTAGACGTCGACCTTGGCGACCTCTTCGTTGCGCAGCAGCTCGTCGCGCACCTCGTCGGCGATGTCCGCCATCTCGGCGTAGCTGAACCCCTCTCCGCGCAGCGTGATCACCACGCCGAACAGGTCGCCGAACTCGTCGTTGACGTTCGGGCCGACCACGCCCGGCGGCAGGTCGGCCCTGGCCCGCTCCACCTTGCGCCGCAGGTTGTCCCAGATCGGGCGCATCTCGGTGAAGCTCTCCCTGATGTTGACCACGATCACCGAGACGCCGGCCTTGGACTGGCTGGAGATGAAATCGAGCTCCGGGATCTCCTGGATGACTTTCTCCAGCGGGTCGGTGACGAGTTCCTCGACGCGCTGCGGACCGGCACCGGGAAAATAGGTGAGTACCTGCGCGGCGCGGATGATGAAGCCGGGGTCTTCGGCGCGCGGCAGTTTCAGGTAGGCCGAAACGCCGGCGAACAGGATCACCGCCAGCAGCGTCAGGGTGACGCGATCGTTGTCGATGGCGAGGCGGGTGATGTTCACTGCAGCAGTCGCACGCGCAGCCCGTCGCTCAGCCGGCTGATCCCGGCCGTGACGACGCGCTCGCCGTCGATCAGCCCGGCGGTCACCGCCAGCCCTTCCCCGGTCAGCGCCCCGACCTCGACCGGCTTGCGGCGCACCACGGCGAAGCCCGGTTCGGTGGGTTCGGCCACGTACACGAACCGCCCCGCGCGGTCCTCGGCCACCGCCACCGGCGGCACCAGGATCTGCTCGCGCCCGTCCGCGGAGCGGAACTCGAAGCTCACCTCCGCCGCCATTCCCGAGCGCACGCGCGAGTCGCTGGCATCGAGGCGCACGGTGACCGGGAAGCTCGTGGCGACGCCGGTCGAACCGACCCCGATCTCGGTCACCGTGGCCGAGTATTCCTGCCCGGGAATGGCGTCGAAACGCACCGTCACCGGATCACCGTCGTCGAGCGCACCGATCAGCACCTCGGGGATGGCCACTTCGACCTCGGCCTGCTTGCCGGAGATCAGCGTGAGCACCGTGCCGCCGGCCTGCACGTTCTCGTTGCGCTCGACGGCGAGGGTGGCGATCTCGCCATCGAGCGGCGCTTCGAGGCGGGTGTACTGCAGCTGGCGCCGGGCGAGTTCGAGCTGCTTGGCGATCGAGGCGACGGCGGCCCTGGAGGACTCGGCGGCCGAACGCGCCGCGTCGAGGTCGGTGCGCGAGGCGTTGTTGTTCTCGTAGAGTGCACGCGTGCGCTCGTAGTTGGCGGCGGCGTTGCGCGCTTCGGCCTCGGCGCGACGCAGCGACGCTTCGGCCTCCTGCACCTGCAGCCGGAAATCGTCCGGGTCGATCGCCGCCAGCAACTGGCCCTTGCGTACCCGGTCGCCGACCTTCACCGCCAGGCGCTCGACGTTGCCGCCGACCTTGAAACTCAACCGCGACTCGATGCCCGGCTTGGCGATCCCGGAGAACGCGCGTCGCTGCGCGCCACCGGAAGCGAACACCTGCTGCACCCGCACGGGCCTGACGATCTCCGGCGCCGGCTCGGCCGACTCGCGCTCGGCGCACCCGGCGGCGAGCAGGCAACCCAGAAGCCACACGCCGGTGGAAATCGTCCCGCAACGGTGCATGCTCATCTCCCGGCCGCGGCGAACGCCTCGCGCAGGCGCGCGAACCAGGCGCCGCGCTCGGCTTCGCTCAGAAAATAATCGAACCGTCCGACCGCGCGCTGCAGGACGAAAAAATCCGCCAGCAGCGCGTACTCGGCACTGGCCGCCGCTTCGTTGGAGGCGAGCGCAGCGGTCTGCGCGTCGAGCAGGTCGAGGATCGACACCACGCCCTGCGAATAGGCGTCGGCGACGTTCGCGAGGTTACGTTGCGCGGCTTGCGCCGAAGCGGCGGCGTACTCCACCGAGGGAAAGGTCGCGTGCAAGGAGAACATGGCATCCACCACCCGCGCCTCGATGCGTTCACGCAATTGCGCCTCGCGCGCGCGCAACTGCAGCAGCTCGCGCCGGCTCTTGTCGGTGCCTGCACCGATACCGCCGCCTTGGAACAGGGGTAAGGTGAGATTGAGGCCGACGCTCCACTCGGTATCGCCCGCCTCGCGCGCGCCCTCGGCCCCGGCACCGCCTTCCGACAGACGGTTGTCGATGCTCGCCTGCGCGGCCACCGTCGGCCAGCGCGTCCGTCGTGCCGCCCGCAACGCCCGTTGCTGGGCGGCGATCGCGGCCCGCAGGCTCTCGAGTTCCGCGGCGTTGGCCAGCCCCTCTCCGACCATGAAGGCGGTGAACACCTCG
The DNA here is from genome assembly GCA_041623575.1 of Gammaproteobacteria bacterium. Classification (GTDB taxonomy): domain Bacteria; phylum Pseudomonadota; class Gammaproteobacteria; order JAHELT01; family JAHELT01; genus JAHELT01. The sequence continues at coordinate 3,915 of JBFJWO010000091.1, read as the reverse complement.
AGATCCAGCGGGTTGTCGACCCGGGCCAGCACACGCGGGTCGGTGGCGAGCAGTTCGGCGTCGGCTACCGCCAGGTCCACCAGTTTCACCGGGCGTGCGGGGGGACGATTCAGCAACACGTTCAGCCGCGACTCGGCGCGCCGGCGCTCCGAGCGCGACTCGGCCAGCGACTTGAGGTTGTCGGCGATCTCGCGCTCCCAGCGGATGGCCTCGCTCGGCCCGGACGTGCCGATGGCCTCGCGCAGGGTGGCGAGATCGAGGTTGGCGCGGGTGGTTTCGAGGTTCTCGACCCGGATGCGTTCGACCGAGCGCGCGCGCAACACCTCGAGAAACGCGAGCGCGGCGTCGAGCACCGTGTCGAGTTCGGCCGCGGCCACGTCGCTGCGCGCTGCCTGCATGCGCTCGGCCGCAATATCGACGTCGGCGTTGACCCCGTCGTCGTAGAGCAGTTGCGTGAGCGTCGCGCTGGCGTTGGTGCTGCGTTCCGGTTGCTGGCCGAAACTCGCCGCGGCGCGGTCCTCGTCCACCACCACCGCACCCGCGCCGAGTTCCAGCTGCGGGCCGCGGCGGCTGCCGGCGAGTGCCCGGTCGTCCTCGGCGAGGTCGATGGCGAAGCGATTCACCGCCAGCCCCAGGTTGGCCTCCAGCGCCTCGTTCATGGCCCGGCGCAACGTCAGCCCGGGTCCGGTGTCCGGCGCATCGTTCAACCGCAAGGCTTCGGTGAGCACGTCCCACGACGGCGAAACGCCGACACCGCGCAGGGTGTCCATGTTGATCACCAGGCGCTCGCGCTGACTGATCGACACACCCAGCGTGCCGGCGTCTTCGCCGAGCAGGATGCGCTGCACGTCGAGCGCCACGCGCCGGGCAAGGCGTTGACCGTCGTCGTCGGCGGCCATGCTGACCAGCAGGCCGAGCTCGACTTCGACGCGCCCGAGGAAGGAAAAACTCGGCAGCCGCCGCGCCCGCAGACCCACCGCCAGCGCCCGCAGCGCCGTTTCGTCGAAGCGCAGCAGCGGCGTCACGAACACCGCGTCGATCCCGGACGGCAGGCTCGCCAGCAGGTCGTAGACGTTGTCGTCCGCCGCCACCAGCAGCGCCTCGAAACCGAAACGGGCGGCGGTAGCGGCTGCCAGTGCGCGCAGTGCCGGCAGCGCCTCCAGCAGGCCGCGGTCGACGACGATCGCCAGGCGCTCGAAGGCCACCACGCGGCGAAACGCCGCCACGTCGCGCTCGAAGCTCTTGACCGGGGCCACGTAGGTGAAGTTGCGCACCCCGGTGGCATCGCGCACCCGCGGCAGGCCCTGCAGGTCGGGATCGATGACCACCGGCGCGATGACCGGCTTCGGTAGCGGGCCGCGCGCGCCGGCTTCCACCGCCGCCACCGGGCCGAGGGCGAGCACCAGGTCGACCTCGCGGTCGCGCAGCAGGCGGTCCAGGCCGTCCGCCACGGAGGCGCGCGACCAGTCGCCGATGATGCGTTTGGCATCGGGGAAACGCACGTCGAACTCGCCGCTGGTGAGCGCGCGTATCTCGTCGACGATCAGCGAGGTGCAGACGAAGCAGCGCTTGGCCTGGCCGTCCGCCACGATGCCGACGGTCACGCGCGTGGCGCCTTCGACGACGGGGATCGACAGGGCCGTCAACAGCCATGCTGCGATTACAGCGCGCGAGACGTGGCAGGTGTTAGGGGGTCGGAGCACGGCCTCCAGCGTCCTTGGTCCAGAGCGTCGTGGCGTTTGGAGCCGTCGAGCGCCGGATTATCGCGCCCTTGTCGCGAAGCGGCAAGCTCGCCACCGGTGCACCCGGCGGCGGCGCTCAGGAACCGGCCATCAGCCGTTCGTACTTGAGTTGCAGTTGCTCGCGGGTCTCGGGGAAATCCGGGTTCAGAGGGATGCATTCGACCGGGCAGACCTGCACACATTGCGGCGTGTCGAAATGCCCGACGCACTCGGTGCAGCGCGCGGGGTCGATCTCGTAGATCTCCTCGCCCGCGGAGATCGCATCGTTCGGGCACTCCGGCTCGCAGACGTCGCAGTTGATGCACTCGTCGGTGATCATCAGCGCCATTGGCCGGCCCCTCCCGTCAACCGGTCCGCCGGCGCGCCAGGTACTGGTCGAGCGCGGCCTTGACGTTGGGCGGCACGAACTCGGCGACGTCGCCGCCGAGGCGCGCGATCTCGCGCACCAGGCTCGAGGAGACAAACGCGTGCTGCTGCGCGGCGGCGATGAAGACGGTCTCCACCTCGGCCGCCAGGCGCCGGTTCATGCCCGCGAGCTGGACCTCGTACTCGAAATCGGACACTGCCCGCAGCCCGCGGACGATGACACGGGCGCGGTGCTCGCGCGCGCACTCGACCAGCAGTCCGGCGAAGCTGATCACCTCGACGTTGTCGAGCGCCGAGAGCGCGGTGCGCGCCAGCGCCACCCGCTCGTCGAGGTCGAAGAACGGCGACTTGCCCGGGTTGCGCGCCACCGCGACCTTGATCCGCGCGAACATGGTGGCGGCACGCGTCACCACGTCCACGTGGCCCGAGGTGATCGGGTCGAAGGTCCCGGGGTAGATAGCCGTCATCTGCATGGTGCGCGCCCGTCGCTTGCGAGGCGCCGATGGTGCCCCAAGCAGCCACCCGCATCAACCGGGCGGGCGGTAGAGACCGAAAGCGACGCCGCCCTGGTGCTTCTCCCTGAGCGTTTGCCAGCCCTCGGGCGGCCCCGGCGGCGCCTCGACCGGGCGTTCGACGTAGACCCGCGCGCCGGCCCGCAGCGCGCCCGCCCGCGCGAGCGCTTCGCACCAGCCGCGGGCGCCGTCGCGCGCGGCCTGCGCGAACGGCGGATCGACGAACACCAGGTCGAACGATTCCGCCAGGCCCGCCAGGTAGTCGGCGGCACTCGCCCCGATCACCTGTGCGTCGCTCGCGCCGAGCGTCGAGGCCGAGCGGCGCAGGCACTCGGCGACCTGCGGGTCCGCCTCTACCAGCACCGCGCGCGCGGCACCGCGTGAGAGTGCTTCGAAGCCGAGGGCGCCGCTGCCGGCGAACAGGTCCAGGCAGCGGGCCCCGGGGAGGTCGACCTGGAGCCAGTTGAACAGGGTCTCGCGGACCCGGTCGCCGCTGGGGCGAAGCCCGGCGACGGCGGGAAACTCGAGCCGGCGTCCGCGCCAGACGCCGCCCACGATGCGCACCCGGTTGAGCGCGCGGTGGCGCTTCAAGGCGCGCCGGTCACTGCGCCGGCTCGTCCTCGTCGGCAAGCGGACCGACGACCACGGTCACCAGGCGCTCGGGGTCGATCCGCGCCGACAGGGCATCGCGCATCTGCTCCAGATTCACGGCCTTCACACGCTCGTTGAAGCCGTCGAGGTAATCGAGGTCGAGCCCGTAGTAGCCGATCGTCGTGAGGTACTGCAACAGCTTGCGGTTGCTGTCGATGCGCAGGGCGAAACCGCCGGTCACGTTGTCGCGCGCGGCCTGCAGCTCCTCGGCGGTGGCGCCTTCGCGCAGGTAGCGGGTGAGCTCTTCGCGGATCAGCTCGATGGCGCGCTCGACCTGCTCGGCGCGGGTCTGCACGCCGAGTATGAACGGCCCGCGCTCGGCCATGGGCACGAAGTAGCTGTAGGCGCTGTAGGCAAGTCCGTGACGCTCGCGCACGCTGCTCAGCAGGCGCGAAGCGAAGCCGCTGCCGCCGAACACGTGGTTGGCGAGGTACAACGGGAAATACGCCGGGTCGTCGCGCCGCATGCCGAGCGTGCCGATGAGGATGTGCGCCTGGCGCGACGGAAACGGCACGTAGATCTTCTGCGCCGCCTGCAACTGCGTGGGGACCGGCAGCGACGGCGGCGCCTCGCCCGGCGCCAGCCCGGCGGCGAGCCCTTCGGCGAGACTTCGAGCACCCTCGCGATCCAGGTCGCCGACCAGG
>JBFJWO010000090.1:0-12751 GCA_041623575.1 Gammaproteobacteria bacterium | reverse complement strand
GGTGAACAACGCGACCTGCAGGGGCGAGCCGGTGACGTCGAACACGTACACGCCGACGGCGAGCATCTCCAGCCAGCGCACGATGCTCGACACCGCGCCGACCGACCACAGGCGCAGAAACCGCCGGTCCCCGAGCAGTTCCAGGCGTGGGCGGGAGAGCACCTAGGGGTCCTCGGCAACGCGGTCCCGGCGCCGGCGGCGTGGGCGGCGGGTCGGCGTGTCGCCCAACCGCGACGGGACTCGAGGCAACGAACCGATGTCAGTTCCCCTGCTTGGCGCAAGCCGCAGCGCTCTGCGGTGCGTCAATCGGTGGCTGTGTGCAACGGCGGGGAGCGCAGGGCTTCCCGTCGCGTCGCGTTGGCACCCTGCGTGGTGTGCAACCGGGGCCGCGGCCGGGCGCGCCCGCGCCACGACTCGGGTGTCAGCCGAGCAGTCCCAGTTCCGCGAGGGTCGCGCGCAGTCGTTCGGTCCGCTCGCCCGGCAGCGGCAGGCGCGGCGGGCGTGGCGGACCGACAGGCATCCCGAGCAGGCCGAGTGCCGCCTTGGTGGCCGAGACGTACAGATCCCCCGCCAGCGCGTGGATCAGCGGCAGGAGGCGGAAGTACAGCTCGCGGCCGCCGTCGAGGTCGCGTTCGTCCACCACGCGCGCGAACATCTCCGCGGACAGCCGCGGCGCTATGTTGCCGACGACGGACACGTAGCCGGCGGCGCCGGCGGCATAGGCCTCGTAGGGCAGGTAGCCGGCGAAGACGGTCATGCGCTCGCCACACAGGCGCTGGATCTCGCACACCCGGCCCGCGTCGCCGGAGGACTCCTTGATGTAGTCGACGTTGTCGATTTCGGCCAGGCGCGCGACCAGCGACGGCACGAGGTCGACATTGGCGGTGAACGGATTGTTGTAGACCATGATCGGGATCGAGATCGACTCGCCGACCCGCCGGTAGTGCTCGAACAGTTCGTCGTGGGTGGGGGAGGAGTAGTACGGCGGCACGATCATCACGCCGTCCGCCCCGAGCGCCTGCGCCTCGCGGCTGTAGCGGACGCAGTCGTCGGTCCATTCCGCGGCGGTACCGACCACCACCGGTACCCGCCCGGCGGCGGCCTCGATGACGATCTGCGCAACGCGCCGGCGCTCGTCGTCGGTCAGCGAGAGGAACTCGCCGGTGCTGCCGAGCGGGATCAGGCCGTGGCTGCCCTCGTCGATCTGCCAGTCGACGAAACGGCGCAGCGTGCCCTCGTCGATCGCCGCGCCGTCCGGCGTGAACGGCGTGACCATCACCGTGTAGCTGCCCCTGAATCGCGCCCCGTGCGTCATCTGCGTGGTTCTCCGCAAGGTCCTCGAACGGGACCGCGCGTCAATATAACATCCGCTGCCCGAGACGCCGCCGGTAGCGCCGTCATCGCACGAGAACCGCTTGCATGCTGCCACCGATGATCCTGCCCGGGCCTGCGCCGGCATTGGCGGTCCGTTGCGGGGCGTGCAACGCCGCCTCCGCGCCCGGCGCCTGACGCATGCCAATGGATCCGACCACACTGCGCCGCATCGGCAATACCCGGGTCGCCGTGCCGATCCTCGGCCTGGGCGGATCGGCGCTGGGCGGGTTCGGCGATCGTCCACCCGTTGGCGACGCGGAGGTCGCGCACGCCTACCGGGTCGCCTGGGACGCGGGCGTGCGCTACTTCGATACCGCACCGCGTTACGGCGCAGGGCGGGGCGAACGCCTGCTCGGCGCCGCGCTGCGTGGGGTACCGCGCGATGCGTACCGGTTGTCCACCAAGGTCGGTATCCTCGAGGATCTCGCGACGGCTCCCGGCGGCGCCCCGCGGGTGCGCTGCGACTACGGCTACGAGGCGACGCTGCGCTCGGTGGAGGGCAGCCTGCGGCGGCTCGGTACCGACCGGGTGGACATGGTCTTCGTCCACGACATCGGACCACAGACCCACGGCTTGGCCGGTGCCCGACGGCGTTTTCGCGAGGCCCTGGACGGCGCCCTCCCCGCTCTCGCCGGCCTGCGCGCGCAGGGGACGGTAGGAGCCATCGGCGTCGGTATCGGCTCGGTGGCGGTGTGCATCCAGGTTCTGGAACACGCCGCGGTCGACGTCTTCATGCTCGCCGCCCGCTACACGCTGCTCGATCGAAGCGCGTTCGATACCTTGCTGCCGATGTGCGAGGCGCGCGGGGTGTCCGTGATCGTTGCGGCCCCGTTCAACTCCGGCATCCTCGCCGGCGGCAGCCGCTACGAGGAACGCCCCGCCGCCCCTGGCGTCATTGAACGCGTACAGCGGATCGACGGCGTCTCAGCCGCGCACGGCGTCGCCACGGCTGCGCTCGCGCTCCAGTTCCCGCTCGCACACCCGGCGGTGGCCGCGGTGGTGGCGGGCGCGCGCGATGCGCGGCAGGTCGCGGCGCTCGCCCGGTGGTTTCGCCAGCCGATCCCCGCTGCCGCCTGGCGTGCGTTGCACGAAGCCGGCGCGATCGAGGCCGGCGTGCCGGTGCCGCCGGCCTGACGCCCGAGCGACTCAGCCGAACCGCGACAGGGTGAAGAAGTCGAGTGCCGGCAAGGTCTTACCGGTGCGCAGCATCTGCGCGCTGAGGCGCCCGATGAGCGGCCCCAGGGTGATGCCGTTCACCGTGACCGCGTTGTAGAAGCCGGGCAGGCCCGGCACTTCGCCGAGCAGCGGGGCGCCGTCCACGGCGACATTCAGCGCCGCCCACGAGCGGATCACGTGCAGCGTAGCGAGCGCCGGCAGCACCCGGGCCGCGACCCACAGGTTGCCCTCGAAGCTCTCGCGCAGGACCGTCGCCCGGTGCGTGTGCGCATCGAGCGCCGCGCGCCAGCCGCCCCCGATGACCAGGTTTCCGTTGCGCACCTGCTTGAGGGTCAGGTGCCGGTCGGCGTAGGCGAGCAGGTGCGGCGCCAGCGGCGGCGCCGGCTCGGTGACGATCAACTGAATCGGGTTGGCGCGGATCGGCAGGTGCGTGCCGGCCATCGCCGCCACCCGTGCCGACCAGCCGCCGCTGGCGTTGAGCACCCGGCCCGCCCGGAAGGTACCGCGCGCGGTGCGCAGGGCGAACCCGCTCCCGGTGCGCTCGATGGACCGCACCCCGGTGTCCTCGTGAACGCGGGCGCCCGCCGCGCGCGCACCCTCGATCACGGCCGGGCCCGCCAGCATCGGGTTGATCTTGCCCTCGGCCGGGCACCACGCGGCGCCGGCCAGGTCGGCGGACACGTACGGCGCGAGCTCGCGCAGCTCGGGCGCGGACAGGATCTCCACCTCGACGCCGTAACGGCGCTCCAGGCGGGCCTTCTCACGCAGGTGCTCGAGGCGCGCGGCGTCTTCGGCGAGCATCAGTCCGCCGGTGATGTCCAGGTCGAGGTCGACGCCCAGCTCGCGCGCAAACGCCGGCCACAGCGCGGCCGACTCTCGTTGCAGCGGCAGGGTCTCGGCCGCCGCCCGCCCACCGGCCTGCGCCCAGTCGCCGAAGTCGTAGGCGAGCAGTTGCACGTGCAGGCTGCCGGCGTTGTTGCCCGAGGCCTCGCCGTTGCAGCGTCCGCGCTCCAGCACCACGACGTCGACACCCTCGCGGGCGAGGTAGTACGCGGTGCAGCTGCCGATGATGCCCGCGCCGATGATCGCAACGTCGGCGCTGCACTCGCCGGGATCGAGGTGGCGCACCTCGGCCGGTGCCGGCGCCTCGACGCCCTGATCCTGCTCGTGCCACTCGGGCTGGCGACTGGCGAGGGCGACGGCGGGCACCGGTTTCAACGGGAAGCGCGGCGCGAAGAAGGCCCACTCGTCGAGCTTGCCGGGCGGCGCGCCCGCGCAGGCCCGCGCCAGGGTGGCCGCGCAGTAGCGGCCCTGGCAGCGCCCCATGCCGGCGCGGGTCATGCGTTTGACGACACCCATCTCGTCGCCGCCGGCGGCGACCAGGCGACGCACGCTGGCGGCCGTGACGCCCTCGCAGCGGCACACGATTGCCGCGTCGCTGACCAGGCTGTCCAGCGGCGGCGCGCCGAACAGCTCCCACAGCGCTCGCTGAAACGCGAGGCCGCGCGCCAGCGCCCGGCGTGCCGCGGCGCGCCGTTTCGCGACCCGCGCGTCGCCGCTGTGCCCGAGCCGGCGCGCGGCTTCGAGCCCCGCGAGGGCGCCCTGTGCCTGCGCGACGCGGGCGCCGCCGATCGCGCCGCAGTCGCCCACCACGAAGACGCCGGCGCGCGAGGTCGCGCCGTGCTCGTCTCGCTCCACCGCGAGCCCCGGCCAGGGACGTTCGCGGTGGCTGTGGCGGCAACCGAGCAGACGCGGCAGTTCGTTCGATGCCGCGAAGCCATAGCCCAGGCACACGGTGTCCACCTCGAAGCGGCGCTCGCTGCCGGGCACCGGTCGGCCGGCCCGGTCGATGCGAGCCAGCACGGCGCGCTCCGCAACGTGCTCGCCTTCGACGCGCACGAGCACGTGCCCGAACAGGACAGGCACGCGCCGGCGCGCCAGCTGCGCGAGGTAGAGCACACCGTCGGCCACGAGGTCCGGGCTGCGTGCCAGTGCAAGCAGCGCGCCCGCCCCACGCGCGAGCCCTGGTCGGGACGCTGCTTCGGCGACCGCGACCACCTGCACGCCGCTCTGGACCAGCTCGCGGGCGACCTGCAGGTTCAACGGCCCGTTGCCGGCCAGCAGCACGCGCGAGCCGGGCGCCACCCGGTAGGCGCGCAGCAGGGTCTGCACGGCCCCGGTGGTCATCACCCCGGGCAGCGTCCACCCGGGCACCGGCCAGGCGCGCTCGTAGGCGCCGGTGGCGACGATGAGCTGGCGCGCGCGGTGGCGCACGGCGCGCCCCTCGCGCAGCACACCGAGCTCGATGCCGTCCCCGTCGTGGGGAAACGCGCCCCACACCGTCGACTGGCTGAGCACGCGCACCCCGACCGCACGCACCCGCTCGATCAGGCTGCGCCCGCCCGCGTACTGGCGATCCATGGCCGCGGCGCGGGCGAACGTGTGACTGGGCGCGAGTTGCTTGAAGAACTGGCCGCCCGGTTCGGGGCGCTCGTCGAGCACGGTCACGGTGGCGCCGACGCCGGCCGCCGCCTCGGCGGCGCACAGCCCGCCCGGTCCGGCGCCGATCACGAGCACTTCGTCGTCGTCCACGGGCAGGGCGCCGTCGGGGGCGTCGGCGAGCGGCAGGCGCGCTTCGGCGGCTGGACCGGCGGCCATGGATTCGCCCTGAACCGACATCCCCGGCGCGACCTTGGTCAGGCAGGCGCGTTGCGCGCCGCGCCCGTCGATGCGCACCAGGCAGTCGAAGCACGTACCCATGCCGCAGAACAAGCCGCGCGGCTCGCCCCGCTCCGTGGTGCGGAATCTGCGCACGCCCGAGGCGATGAGCGCGGCGGCGACCGTTTCGCCCTCGAACGCGACCACGGGCCGACCCTCGAAAAGGATCTCCAGGGAATCGGGGCGGCGCGTGATGCCCGCCGTGCAGAGGCGCCCGGCGGGCTCGCGCGGGCTCGACTCGCGCATACGGCTAGCGGCGACGACCGAGCAGCCGTTCGGTGACGTCGCGGCAGATCAGTGCGGCGTCGACCACCTGGCGCACGGCCACGGACTCGTTGGCCGCGTGGCCTTCGGTGCCGGCGCCCGGGCCGAAGCCGACGATCTCGATGCCGTCGGCGGCGAAGTGGCGCCCGTCGGAGACGCCCATCGCGTTGTAGAAGCGGGCGGGTGCGCCGGTGCGGGCCTCGATCGCACTGCGGAACGCCGTCACCGCCGGCCCGTCGCGGCGCGCTTTGAAGCCGTTGCTGCCGAGCAGCAGCTCGACGGAGAAGCTGCCGGCCGGCTCCCCGGCACGCTCGAGGATCTCGCGGATCTCCGTGAAAGCCGCCTCGACGTCCTCGCCCGGCAACAGCCGCCGGTCGATCTCGACGCTGCAGCGGCTCGGTACGGCGTTGGTGTTGTGGCCGCCGCGGATCAGGCCGATGTTGGTGGTGGACGCCATTTCGCCGTCGCGCCGCGTCGCCAGCCGCGGTTCGAGTTCGCGCGCGAGCGCGGCGAGCAGGCGCAGCATGCGCTCGATCGCGTTGTCGCCGGCGCCGGGGTCGCCGGCGTGCGCGGCCCGTCCCTGCGCGGTGATACGCACCCACATGACGCCGCGTTCGGCGACGATGAGCTGATTGTCGGTGGTGGCGCCGAACACGAGCACGTCGGGCTGCACCAACCCGGCCCTGCGCAGGTACCCCATGCCGTTCGGGCCGATGGCTTCCTCGTCGCCGACGAAGGTGAACACGACCTCGCCGCTGTCGCCCACGCTGCCCGCCGCCGCCAGGGTCTCGGCCAGCCAGATCTGCACGGCCATGCTCGCCTTGCAGTTCGCCGCCCCGAGCCCGTACAGCCGCCCGTCGCGCACCTCGGCGCGCAGCGGGTCGCTGGCCCAGGCGTCGCGGTCGTCGGCGGCCACCGTGTCGGCGTGCGCGTTGAACACGATACGCGGTCGCCCGCTGCCCAGGCGCGCGACCACGTTGACAAACGGCTCGACGTCGGTATGGGTCTCGACCCGGTAGCCCGCCCGCGCGAGACGTTTCGCCGCGTACGCGCAGATCGCGCCGGTGTCGCCGGGTGGATAGTCCGAGCGCAGCGCGATGAGGTCGGTGAGTATGTCCACCAGGGCCGTTTCGAGGACGGCTTCGTCCTGGGTGCCGAGGTCTGCGGACATGGCGGGTTACCCCCTGGCCGGGCTGGATGAGGAAAGGCGGCGACCGGGCGCCGGTGTCGGCGTTGCGTCACGAAGACCTGCCGCTTCGGGCGACGCCCGGACGGTGCGTACTCTAGCACGCGAGATCGCGGGCGCCGGGCAGCCGGCGTGGCGGGGCGGGGCGATTTCGTTCGCGGCCAACGGCCTCTCGATGCCGCGCGTCACTGCGCGGCGACAGCGCTGTACGGCTGCTGCCGGGCGGTCCGTGCGCGACCCTTACCGGCGCGCGGGCCAGACCACGGGGAACAACTCGCTGTCGAGCACGTCCCCCGGTTCGAGGCCGGGATCGCGCAGCAGCTGGATCGTTTTCCGCCGCCGCACGAAGCGCGCGTCGTCCCCGGCCCAGCGCGTCGACAGCGCGCGCCGGCGGCGGTCCCCGCTGGTGTTGCCGCGGGCCCCGTGCAGGACCAGCGCGCTGAAGGCAACGGCGTCGCCGGGCTCGAGGTCCCACGACAGGATGCGGTGGCGGTCACGGTCGGCGTCGATGTCGGGCAGCGGCTGCAGCTCGTCGGTCTCGACCGGCGCGGTGTCGCGGAAGTCGAAGGGCTGGTAACGCTGGCCCCAGCGGTGAGAGCCGGCCACGAACTCGAGCGCGCCGTTGCCGGCGTCGACCGGGTCGAACGTCGCCCACACGGAGCACACCTGCTCGCCCTCGACCGGCCAGTAGTTGAGGTCCTGGTGCCAGGGCGTGCGCGAGGTCGCGCCCGGTTCCTTGAGCATGAGGTGATCGTAGAAGATGTTGAGCTTGCGCGAGCCCATGAGGCGGGCCGCGGCACCGGCCACCGGGGAGTCGAACACGAAGGCGCGAAAGTCCGGGTCGAACGTCCACAGGAACTTCTCGCTCACGAATGGCCCGGCGTCGCCGGGGCTGTAGCGTTCGCGAAACGGCCCGGGGTTGCGCTCCACGCGGGCGATGGCGCGGCGCATGCGCTCGACCCATTCGCCATCGAGCAGGCCGCGCAGGCAGACCGCGCCGTCGCGCAGGAAAGCGTCGCGTTCGCGCGCGTGGAGCTCAGATGCGCCGGGATCTGCCATCGCGCCGTCAGCCGGCGAAGGTCAGCAGCCGGCGGGGGTTGTGCACGAGGATGGTGTCGATCTCCTCTTCGCTGAACCCCTTGTTGCGCATCAGCGGGACCACGTTGCGCAGGATGTGGCCGTAGCCGTGGCCGCCGAAGGTGACCAGCCGCGTCTTGGTGCAGATGTCGTGCGAGATGACGACCTGCCCGGCGTGACCGCGTTCGATGAGGGCGCGGATGTAGGCGAGGCGCATGTAGTCGGTGGGCAGGTCCGAGTCGGCGAACCAGTAGTACGAGGTCTCGATGCCGAAGAAGTCGTACTCGATGACGCAGCCGGTGGCGGCGAGGCGCAGCACGGCGTCGGTGGAGAACAGCGTGCGGTCGATGTGGCTCAGCACCACGCGGCTCACGTCGGCGCCGGCGCCGGCGAGGATCGCGAGGATCTCGGGCAGGGCATCGGCGTGGCGCCCGGGATGCACGTTGATCGAGGCGCCCGTCGCCTGCTGGGCGATGGCCGCGGCCTGCAGCGACTTGCGTTCGAAATCGCGCAACGGCCACATGCAGCCGATCTCGCCGATGATGCCGGCGCGCACGTCGCTGCCCCAGCAACCTTCCTCGACCTGGGCGATCATCTCGGCGGCGAGCTCGTCGACGCTGCGGGCCTTCACCGCCTCGGGCATGTACTCGTCGACGTAGAAGCCGGCGCCCTGCACGATGGTGATGCCGGTCGCCTGCGAGAGCTTGCGCAGCCCGCGCGGGTCGGGCGCCAGCCCGAAGTTGCTCAGATCGACCACCGCCGCGCCGCCCGCTTCGCGCAGGCGCACGAGCTCGGCCCGCGCCACCTCGTGGTCCTGGTTGTGCTGGTTGCCGTAGTCGAGGATCGAGCGGCGGTTGATCTCCCAGACCGTCTCGAGGGTGATCTCGACCGCGTCCTCCTGGCCGCACACGGCCCTGACCTCGGGGCGCGTGACATCCCAGAGGATGTGCTCGTGCATGAGCGTCGGGCCCAGTTGCGCGGGCTCGATGAGCCCGCAGACGGTCTGGATCCTGCCGCGTCGCTGCTCGGAATCGGTCATGGGCGGAGCGCACCTCGAGTCGACCGCTGGCAGGATCGGCGCAGGCGTTCCCCCAAGTCAAGCGCGTGGGCCGGGCGCCGCTTTCCCCCGCCGGCGAAAAGTGAGTACGATTGGGGCTCGCCCGCCCCGTGCCGCAACCACCAGGAGGAACCCGGCGATGAGACCGCTACGAGGCACTTACACGGTCATCCTGACGCCGTTCACCGCGGACGGCTCGCGGGTCAACGAGCAGATGCTGCGCTGGCTGGTGGACTACCAGATCGGCGAAGGCATCCACGGCCTGATCGCGCTGGCCAGCAACGGCGAGTTCCTGTCGCTGAGCGACGAGGAGCGCCACCAGGTCGCCAGCATCGTGATCGACCAGGCGGGCGGGCGCGTGCCGGTGGTCATCGGCACGGCTGCCGAGAACACCGACGACGTGATTCGCTACACGCGCGACGCCGAGGCGCTGGGTGCCGATGCGGCCATGGTGCTGACCCCCTATTACTGCTGGATCGACGAGGACGAGATCTTCCATCACTACCGGCGGGTGGCCGAGTCGGTGTCGCTGCCGATCATGCTCTACAACCACCCGGCCTCGACGGTGCTGGACATCAAGCCGCCGCTGGTGGCGCGACTCGCCGAGATCGACAACATCGCCTACATCAAGGAATCGACCACCGACACCCGGCGCGTGTACCAGATCAACGACCTGTGCAAGGGCAAGATCACCGTGTTCGCGGGTTACCTGGGCTACGAGTCGTTCATGGTCGGCGCCGAGGGGTGGGTGTCGGTGTGCGCGAACATCGCGCCGCGCAAGTCGGCCCGGATGTTCGAACTGGCGGTGGACGAGAACGACCGCGAGGGCGCCTGGAAGGTTTTCAAGGAACTGGTGCCGATCATCGACTTCCTCGGCGATCACCTCTACGTGCACGGCATGAAGGCGGCGTTCAAGCTGCTCGGGCGCGACATGGGCGATCCGCGCCCGCCGCGCCTGCCGCTGCGCGCCGAACTGGTCCCGGAACTGCGCCGGGTGATGACGGGGCTCGGCCTGTTCGAGCGCGAACTGCCACCGGTCGAGAAGGCGGCCTGAGCCGGTGAGCGGCGGCGGGGGCATCGACCGGCACCCCCGCCCGTTGCAGATCGTTCGCGGCGCGCGCCTGCTCGACGGCAGGCGTCATCACGGCGAAGCGGCCGATGTGCTGATCGAGCACGATTCGATCCGCGAGATCGGCCCGCCCGGCCTCGCCGCCCCGCCCGAGGCGCTCGAGATCGAGGCCGGCGACACGCTGCTCATGCCCGGGCTGGTGAACGCCCACACCCACGGCGACGCCAGCATGGCCAAGGGGCTGGGCGATCGCCTGAGCCTGGAACTGCTGCTCAACGCCGGCCCGCTGACCAGCCGGCAGTTCCGTCTCGAGGACAAGTACCTCGCCGCCCGGCTCGCGGCCGTGGAGATGGTGCAGAACGGCTGCACTGCCTGCTACGACCTGTTCTCGGAATTCCCGCTGCCCTCGCCCGAGGGCCTGGCCGCGGTGGCGCAGGCCTACGCCGACGTCGGCATGCGTGCCGTGGTGGCGCCGCTGATGGCCGATCGCAGCTTCTGGGAGGCGATCCCGGGACTCGTGGCCGAACTGCCGCCCGATCTGCGCAGGGCGATCGCGCGCGACGCCGGGGGCTCTGGCGATGCCGCTCTCGAGGCGTGTCGCCGGGCGCTGTCGGACTGGCCTTTCGATCGCGACCGTGTGCGACTGGCGTTGGCCCCGACCATTCCCCATCACTGCGAGCCCGATTTCTTCCGCGCCTGCCGCGCGCTCGCCGACGAGCACGGCGTCGGCATCCACACGCACGTCGCCGAGTCCAAGGTGCAGGCGGTCGTGGGCCTCGAGAAGTTCGGCAAGACGCTCACCGCTCACCTCGACGCGCTCGGTGTCATCGGCGAGGACTTTACCGCCGCGCATGCCGTGTGGGTCGATGCGGAGGACGTTTCGCGACTTGCCGCGCGCGGCGCCAACGTCGCCCACAACCCGACCAGCAACCTGCGCCTGGGCGCCGGTGCTGCGCCGGTTCGCGCCATGCTCGACGCCGGCCTGAGCGTCGGCGTGGGTACGGATGCGGCGACCTGCTCCGATGCGCTCAACATGTTCGAGGCGATGCGCCTCGCCTGCCAGCTGAGTCGCATCCATTCGCCCGACCCCGACACCTGGCTGACCGCCGAAGAGGCCCTGGACATGGCGACGCGCGGCAGTGCGCGCGCGCTCGGCTTCGGGGAGGCCATCGGCACGCTCGATGCCGGCGCCAGGGCGGACCTCGTGTTCCTCGACCTCGCGCGGATTCAGTACCTGCCGCTGAACCATGCCGCGCGCCAGGTGGTGTTCCAGGAGAACGGCTCGGGGGTGCGCGACGTCATGGTGGGTGGGCGATTCGTGGTCCGCGCCGGCAAGGTGCTCACGGTGGACGTCGCCGGCCTGCGCGGTGAAGTGGAACGCGCAGTCGAGCGACTGCGCGCGGCGCAGGCGCAAACGCAGACCCTGGTGCGCCGCCTCGAGCCGGTGGTCGGGCGTTTCTGCCTGGCGCTGGCCCGCCAGCCCTACCACGTCCATCGCTTCGTCGGGCCGGCGACGATTTGACTGCCCCGCCGGACATGGACGACACTAGCCGCGCGCCTGCGGCCTCGCTGAAGGCCGCCGCACCGGACCGGCCCCCGGGCGCCAAGCCGCCGGCGACGGGTCCGCACGAAGCCACTTCGGAGGCGGGTCTATGGGTCGTTTCGAGGGACGCCGCGCACTGCGTTCGCCACGAACGTCGCCGACGTGCAGCGGTGTCGACGGGCGCCGTCCACGGCGAGCGCTTACGCTCCTGAAAGCGCGCCCGGTCGTCACTACCACGGACAACGATCCGACCCCCACCGTCGTGCATCCACACTGGAGGAAACACACATGAAAAGAACACTGTTCGCAAGCCTGATCGCCGCCGCGGCCACCTTCGGCGCACTCGCCGCCCCGCTCGGCGCCGCCGAGATCGTGCTCAAGGCCGGACACTCGCAGAACGCCGGCGAGCCGATGGACCTGGGTCTCAAGATGATCGGCGAGCACCTCGAGAAAGCGACCGGCGGCAAGGCCACGCTGGAGGTGTTTCCCAACATGCAGCTCGGTGGCGAAGTCGAGATGATCAAGCAGGTGCTGACCGGCTCGCTCGACATCACCGCGCCGTCGAACGCCCCGCTCACCAATTTCGTGCCCGAGCTCAAGATCTTCGACATGCCCTTCCTGTTCCGCAGCGAAGACCACATGCTCAAGGTGCTGCGCGGGCCGGTGCTGGGCGAGATCAACACCATCGTCGCCAAGCGCGGGATTCGCCTGCTGGGCGTCTACAACGTCGGCGTGCGTCACATCATGAGCAAGTCGCCGGTCGAGACCTTCGAAGACCTTGCCGGGCTCAAGATCCGTACCATGCAGAGCAAGTACCACATGGCCGCGTTCAACGCGTTCGGCGCCAATGCAACGCCCATCAGCTACGCCGAGCTCTACTCGTCGTTGCAGACCGGCGTCGTCGACGGCGCGGAAGCCGCCAACACCAACTACTTCGAGAAGAAGTTCTACGAGGTCGCCCCGTACTGGAGCCAGGTCGGCTGGACCATCCTCACCGCGCCGATCATCATGTCCGAGAAGCGTTTCTCGAGCCTGCCCGCGGACGTGCAGGCGGCGCTGCTCGAGGGCGGGCACAAGGCCGCGGTCTGGGAGCAGGATCACTACGCGGAGGTGGACAAGGGCCGGTTGGAAGATCTCAGGAAGGCCGGCGTCACCATCCGCCAGCTCGACACCGCCCCGTTTCACGAAGCCGCCAAGAAAGTCTACGCCGAGTTCCTGACCAGCGAAGACGAGCAGAAGCTGCTGCGCATGATCCAGGACACGAAATAGTCATCACGCGAAGCGTCG
>JBFJWO010000089.1:0-12755 GCA_041623575.1 Gammaproteobacteria bacterium | reverse complement strand
GTGCAGTTCCTGCAACCGGTCGTGAGCCTGGTGCTGGCGGTCGCGGTGTTTGCCGAACCGATCACCTTGCCGATCGGCATCGCGCTGCTCGCGATCAGCGTCGGAATACTGGTCACCCGGCGCGCCGGGTGACCGTGTCGATCAATCCAGGAGGTCGGACTCAGCGCCGCGCGGTTATGCGCAGGCCGATCAGCCCGAGGCCCAGCAGCGCGAGCGCGCCGGGCTCCGGCACGGGCATCGGCTGGTCGCCCACCGGTTTGCCCGAACCGTAGGACTTGTCGCTGCCGTCGCAGTTGCCGAAGGGCAGCACGTCGCCCGGGTCGCAAAGCTGCTGCGCGCGGATACCGACCAGGCCCCAGTCGGCTTCGGTCAGGCCGTTGGCGGCGAGGTCGAAGCTGAAGGTCTGGATGCCGTCGAAGCCCTGGCTCCCGAGGCGGATCACCCACTCCCACTGCCCGTCGGAAGTGGCCACCGGGGGATTGAGCCCGTTCAGGTTACAGCCGGGGCCGCAGCTGTTGCTGTCGGTGTCGGTGCGGAACACCGCGACCTCTCCCGCCGGCGCTTCGTTGCTCAGCCTGGTGTCGACCAGGTTTACATTGCCCAGGTCGATGAACAGCCCCAGGGCTTCAGCGTTCCACGGATTGATCGTGAGATTGACGTTGAAGAGGTCGTTGGCGAGGTCTTCGGTGACCGTCAGGATGTAGTTGCCGCTCTCGCCCCTGTTGGTCGTCCAGGTGTCGTAGACGATGGCAGCGCTCGCCGCGCCCGGGGCGACGGCCAGGGTCAGGGCGGCCAGGGCGGGTCTCAGGTGTTTCATTGTCGTCGTACCAATCAGGCAAGGTCTTTGACCGGATACCTTATTTATATTGCAAACTGTGCGCCAACTATTTTCCTGCAGATTTTTCCGTGGGTTGCGCGCGGCTCGGGTCGCGGCCGGCGGCGACTTGTAAACTCTTCCGACTCGCCGGCCACGCCCTGTTCGCGCGCGGGTCGGCCGGCCGGGTGCAGCGGTGCCGCCTAGCGCAGCATCAGGTCGTCGCCGATCGCTTGCAGTCGTTCGCGCAGCGCTTCGACATCCAGCGTCGAGGTGCGTGAGGCGGCGAGGAAGAAGCGCTGCACGGAGTAGGGCGTCGGGCGCACCGTGACCAGCCGCGCCAGGTCCGCGTGCGTCGCCATCAGGTCTTCGAGGACACGTTGCTCGATCAGCCCGGCCTCGCTGCGGCCCAGCGCGACCATCTTCAGGATGCCGAGGTCGTCCGCCACTTCGGCGACGTTGTGGTGGTGGCGGCGGCGCTCGAACGCCTCGCCGTACCAGTAGCCGGCGCCGACGGCTACGCGGATGTCGTCCCACTCCAACCCCTCGAGCGTCGTCCCGGCCCGGTGAACCACCATCGTCGGGCTTTCCAGCAGCGGCGCGAGGTAATCCAGCCCGTAGGCCTGCGCCTGCACCTCTTCGGCGCAGAACACGAAGTCGACGTTGCCGCGGCGCGCTTCCAGGATGACCCGCTTCCAGGGATAGACGACGATCCGCGGCGCGAACCCGAGTTCGTTCAGCACCCGCGTGGCGTGCTCGACCAGCAGGCCCTGCGGCTGCTCGCCACCGATCACGTACGGCGGCCACTCGCTGCAGGCGGCGACGACCTCCTCGAGCGCTCCGACGGGCGCCGCGAACCCCGCCAGGCAGGCGGCGAGGCAGAGCGTTCCCGTCCGCTCGGCGAGATCCTTTGCCGGCGCTCCGCGCCCGTCCGTGGTCGAAAAGCGCCCCGCCATCGGCTACACGATGCGCTCGCCGTAGCGGGTCAGCGCCGACTCGCTCAGCGTCAGGCCGAGGCCGGGTTGTTCCTTGAGCGTGAGCGTGCCGTTGGCGATCTCGGGCGGGTCCTCGAACAACTCCGCCTGCAGCGGGTCGCGTTCGGGGTCGGTAAAGGACTCGACGATGCACCCGGCGGGGCTCGCCGCCACCAGGTGCGCGTGGATGAAGCAATCGTGGTGCGGCGCGACCTGCACGTGGTTCATCTCGCACAGCGCGGCGAGCTTACGGCCCTCGGTGAAACCGCCCATCATGGTGCAGTCGAACTGCAGGATGCGCACCGCCTGCTCTTCCAGCAGCGCCCGGCAGCCGTAACTGGTGAACTCGCTCTCCCCGGCCGACAGCGGGATGCTGGTGCGCTGCGCCAGCAGCTTCAACTCGCGCCGGTCGTCGGCCCAGTGCACCGGTTCCTCCAGCCAGCGCGGGCCGAGGTCCTCGAGCAGGGGGACGGCGGTCAGCGCCGTGTCAAGGTCCCACCCGCGGTTGACGTCGATCATCAGGTCGGAATCGGCACCGATCACCTCGCGCACCACTTCCAGGCGCCGCAGGTCCTCGGCCAGCGGCGCGCCGCCGGCCTTGGCCTTGAACCCGGTGTGTCCCTGGCCGACCAGCATGTGCATCTCGTCGCGCAACTCCCCGAGGTCCTTGCCGTCGCGGTAGTAGGCACAGGTGACGTAGCAGGGCACTTCCTTGCGGAACCCGCCGAACAGCCGGTAGAGCGGCAAGCCGGCCGCCTTGCCGACGAGGTCCCAGCAGGCGATGTCGACGGCCGCGGAGATGCGCACCAACGCTTCGCGCGACCAGCCACGCTCGTGCGCCAGGCGTTGCCAGGTGAGCGCGAACAGGCTCTGGTAGAGGCGCTCGGGCGCCAGCGGGTCGGCGCCCACGATCAACTCGCCGATACCGGTGCGAAAGGCGTGCACGGCCGCCTCGATGGGCGTGTAGCTGGTGGCGATGCCGATGCCTTCGAGGCCCTCGTCGGTGCGCAGGCGCACCAGGATCTCGTTGGCCTTGGGCACGATGAAATGGCTGACCCAGTGCGGGCGCCCGTCGTCGGGCGCGCTCAGGACGTGGACGTCGAACTCGGTGATGCGCATGATGGCGCATCATAGCCCGCCGCTTCGGCCGAACGGAACTGCGCTTGTATCAGGCCGGGGTGCCCGGCGCGGGCTGCGCGGTCCAGGCGTCCACGCTTGCGCTCTGCAGACGTGGAGGGACCGTCTGCCGCGGGCCACTTGCCCGCGACGACGGTGCGCTCTCGCCGCCGCTCAGCCGAACAGTCTCGCCGTGCTGGAGACGGCCTTTCGCTTCTCCTGGGCCGCGCGCTGGCGCCGTGCGGAGGCAGAAAGGTCGTTGGCGGCCTCCTCGGCCGCTCTTTGCTGAACCCGGGTCAGCAAGACGCTGATATTGAACCCGCCGCTCGCGCGGTCGAGGTCTGCGTCGTCCAGCCGCTGCTGTCGCGTGTCGGTCTTGCTCATTGTCTGGCTCCTTGGCGTCGAATTCCAGGTCGCTCGGCACCGGCGCGATGGCGCGGCGTGTCGAACGGCGGGCAGTCTTGCACGAGCTTGCAGCGGCGGCCGTGCGGGAGATCGCGCGAGGTCGGTGAACTACTGCCAGGCTTTGCGAGAAGCCTGCCGGGGCACGCTGTACGGGGATCGTCGGGCCTGGATGCGCTGCCGGTGGGCGGTTGACCGCGGCTCGGCGCTGGCGCTAGCATCCGTCGCGACGAGCACAAGAGCCGGTACCGACCGGTCGTCATCCCGACTGTCGTAAGGAAACGCCCGCAGTCGCACCGCGGGTGAGGAGACCAATCATGATGCGTAGATTCCTGCCTGTCGCGGCGGTGGCCGTGCTGGTCGCCGCCGGCGGCCTCAGCGCCACCGCGCACGCCGCGAAAAAACTCACCATCGTCGCCTCCGTGCCGAGCCTCGGTTTCCCGTTCTTCGTGCACATGATGAAGGAGATCCGCGCCGAGGCCGCGGCGCTGGGCGACATCGAACTGCTGGAGATGGATGGCCAGAACTCCACGCCCAAGCAATCCGCCGACGTCGAAGCCGCCATCACCCGCGGTGTCGACGGCATCATCATCAGCCCGCTCGACTCGGTGGCGATGGCGCCCGCCCTGCAGGAAGCGGTGGACGCCGGCATCCCGGTGGTGACCATCGACCGGCGCATCGACGGCGTGCCGGGGATCCTGGCCCACGTCGGCGCCGACAACGTGAAGGGCGGCGAGGCGCAGGGCAAGTTCATCAAGGACATGTTCCCCAACGGGGCGCGGCTGGTGAACCTGCAGGGGCAGCCCGGTTCGAGCCCGGCGATCGACCGCAACAAGGGCGTGCACAACGTGCTGGACGGCGACTCCAAGTACCAGATCGTCGCCGAGCAGACGGCGTTCTTCGCGCGCGAGAAGGGCGCCAACGTGACCGAGGCCATTCTCGGCGGGCTGGATGCGCCGCCCGACGTGATCGTCGCCGCAAACGACGACATGGCGCTCGGCGCTTTGCAGGCCGTGCAGGAGGCCGGCCTGGCGGGCAAGGTCAAGATCATCGGCTTCGACGCGTTGCCCGAAGCGCTGGCGCAGGTGCGCGACGGCGGCCTCGCGGCCACCATCGAGCAGAGCCCCGGCGGGCAGTCGCGCGGTGCGATGCGCGCGCTGGTGAGTTTCCTGCGCGACGGCAAGAAGCCGGACAAGCTGACCCTGCTGTCGCCGTTCGCGATCAGCAAGGCCAACCTCGACAAGGGCGAACGCCTGTCCGAACTCAAGTAGTCCCCGTTCCGGCCGGGGCCGCTCCGCGCCCCGGCCGGCGCACCCGATTCGCATCCCGAGGTGAGAGCCCCGTGCCCCATCGCTGACGGCGTGCGCCGGCGATGAACGACCGCCGCTTCGACGGGGTCGAGTTCACGGCGCGGTTCGCGCCCTACCTCGTACTGGTGTTGCTGGTGGTGGCGTTCGCCATCCTCGAACCCCGCTTCATCACCCCTTTCAACATTTTCAACACCCTGCGCCAGGTCTCCGTGGTCGGTTTGATCGCGATCGGCATGACCTTCGTGATCCTCACCGCGGGCATCGATCTGTCGGTGGGCTCGCTGGTCGCGCTGGCCGGACTCGCCGGCGGACTGGTCGCCAAGGGCGGTCTCGAAGACCGCTTCGCGGTCGGCACCGCGGTCGATGCCGGCAACCCGGTGTGGCTCGCGATGGTGACCGCCATCGCCGTCGGTATGGTGTGCGGCGCCCTGCAGGGCGGAATCATCACCCGGCTGCGCGTGCCGCCTTTCGTGGCGACGCTGGGCGGGTTGTCCATGTTCCGCGGGGCGGCGTTGCTGCTCTCGGGCGGTGGGCCGATCAGCGGCTTCGACGCGGCTTACGTGTGGTGGGGCAAGACGCGGCTGTTCGGCGTGGTGCCGGTGATGGTCATCGTATTCCTGGGCTTCGCCGCGCTGGCCCACGTCGTGTTGCGCTACACCCAGTTCGGGCGGCACGTGTATGCCGTCGGCGGCAATCGTTCCGCGGCGAAACTCGCCGGCATCCGCGACGAGCGCGTGATCTTTCTCTGTTACGTGATCATCGGTTTCTGCGCGGGCCTGGCGGGCTTCCTGCTCTCGGCGCGGCTCAACTCGGCGGAGGCCGTCGCCGGCCAGGGCCTCGAGCTCGACGTGATCGCCGCCGTCGTCATCGGCGGCACCAGTCTGTTCGGCGGTATCGGCTCGATCGCGCGCACCGTGGTCGGCGTGCTGCTGATCGGCATCCTGCGCAACGGCCTGGTGCTGCTGAACGTCTCCTCGTTCGTGCAGATGATCATCATCGGCGCGGTGCTGGTGGCCGCGGTCGCCTTCGATCAGTACGCGACGCGGCGCAACCCGCGGGCTTGAGGCGGACGGTCGCGCTGCGGCAACAGACCCGCGCTGGCTGCGCCAGGTCGAGCGCGACGCCGGTCCGCGCGCTAGCCGACGACTTTGACGAGGAAAGCAACGCTCAGGGCGACGAGCACGACGAACCAGGCTCCGACGAGGACAGTGCAGACCCATTGGGTTCGCCGACCGGACGCACGCACGGTGCTGGAAAGTGGCGGCGGCCCGGTGTGGAAGAGCGCGATGAACACCCAGGCACCGCCGCACGCCAGCGCCACGAAAGCGACCGCCAACGCGGCGACGCGAAGGTGCTGGAGCAGCAGCAAGGCCAGCAGCGCGCCGAGCACGCTCGCCGCGCCGAACGCACCAGCACGCATTGCCAGAGCGTCGGCGATCCTCTCGTAGCGGCCCAGGATCCGATCAAGCACGGCACCGAGCGGTGCTCTCTGGCCGCTGCGTGTCCGCAACTCGCGGCCAAACGGCGGACGACGTGTAGTTGGTGCCGGAGAGAGGAATCGAACCCCCGACCTTCGCATTACGAATGCGCGGCTCTACCAACTGAGCTACTCCGGCGCAGTGGGCCGGCAAGTATACGGCACCCGCGGGGCGGTTTGTAGGCTGGTGGCCGCGGCCGCGGTGGCGCGAGCGTAATAATCCTGCACGCGGCACGCAACTGTTGGATCATGGGCCCGTGGATTCCCGCGACAACAACTACGCGTTCGGCGTGATCGCCGTGCTCGCCGGCGGTGCGTGCCTCAGCATCGGCGGGATCCTGCTGCGCAACGTCGAAGCCGCGAGCGGCTGGCAGATCCTTTTCTACCGGTCGCTGGCGTTCTTCGTCACCCTGTTCCTGATCCTCGCCGCGCACTACCGCGGCGGCGTCTGGCGAGCGTATCGGCGGGTCGGATGGCACGGCCTGGCGGTGGCGGCGGTGCTGGGGCTCGGGTCCATCGCCTATGTGTTCGCGCTGCTGCTGACCACGGTCGCCAACGTGGTGTTCATCATCGGCGCCTCCCCGTTGGTCGCGGCGCTGGTCGGCTGGCTGTGCCTGCGCGAGCGCCCGACGTGGCTCAGCCTGATCGCCATGGCGGCGGCGTTCGGCGGTATCGGGCTGATGTTCGCCGACGGCTTCATCGCGGGGCGCTGGCTCGGCAACCTGGTGGCGCTGGCGGTGGTGGCGAGTTTCGTCGCCTTCCTGCTGCTGTTGCGCGCGCGCCCGGGCGTGGACATGCTGCCCGCCACCAGCCTCGGAGGGCTGGTCTCCGCGGCGGTGGCGGTGGCGGCGGCGGGGATGGCCGGCGGCCTCGCGATCTCGGGCCACGACCTGGCCATCGCGCTGGTGCTCGGTGCGGTGCAGTTCACCGGCGGGTTCATGCTCATCACCATCGGCACGCGCCACGTGCCGGCCGCCGAGGTCGCGCTGTTCTCGCTGTCCGAGGCGATCCTGGCACCGCTGTGGGTGTGGATCGGGGTGAACGAGGTGCCCGGCGACCTTACGCTCGCCGGCGCGCTGGTGGTGCTCGTGGCGGTGGTCGGCTACTGCGTGGCCGGCATCCGCGCAAGGCGTGCGGCGGCACCGCCCTGAAACCTCAGCCGCCTTCCTCGAGTTCCACCCAGCGCTCGAGCAGTTGCTCGAGCGCGTGCTGCTTGCCGGCGAGGTCGTCGAGCACCGGCTGCACGTCGGCGTAGGGGCGCGAGTAGAAATCGGCGGCACCCGTGACCGACTGCAGCGTGGCGATCTCGCCCTCCAGCGCCTCGATACGGTCCGGTAACGCGTCGAGCTCGCGCTGCAGGTGATAGCTCAGTTTGGCGGGGCGCGCGGCGGCCGGTTCGCGCGGCGCGCGGGCGGGCGCCTTGCGCGCTTCGTCCCCCGATTCCTCGCTGACGGCGAGCTCGCGGTTGCGCCGCTGCCAGTCGCTGTAGCCGCCGGCGTAACGCACCAGCTTCGCGCCGGCCTCGAACACCAGGATGCTGTCCACCACGTTGTCGAGGAACTCGCGGTCGTGGCTGACCACGATCAACGTGCCCTCGTAGTCGCGCAGGCGCGCCTCGAGCACGTCCAGCGTTTCGATGTCCAGGTCGTTGGTCGGCTCGTCGAGCACCAGCAGGTTGGCCGCGTGCGTCAACAGCCGCGCCAGGATGATGCGGTTGCGCTCACCGCCGGAGAGCGACTTGACGGGGCTCATGGCGCGCTTGGCGCTGAACAGGAAACCGCGCAGGTAGCCGATCACGTGCCGCGGCTTGCCGTTCAGGGTGACGTAGTCGCGCCCGTCGCCGACCGTCTCGGCAACGGTCTTCTCCGGGTCCAGCTCGCGGCGCAGCTGGTCGAAATAGCCGACCTGCAGGTTGGTGCCGAGCTTGACCGTGCCGCGCTGCGGTGCGACCTCGCCCAGCAGCAGGCGCAACAGCGTGCTCTTGCCGACGCCGTTGTTGCCGACGATGCCGATGCGCTCGCCGCGCAGCAGCTTGAGCGAGAAGCCCTCGATCAGCCGGCGCTCGCCGTAGCCGTAGGCGACGTTGTGGGCTTCGATCACCTTGCGCCCGGAGAGCTCGGCTTCCTCGATGTGTACGCGTGCCTGCGATTGCGGAGCGATACGCTGTGCGCGTTCCTCGCGCATCGACTCGAGCGCGCGCACACGGCCCTCGTTGCGCGTGCGCCGCGCCTTGATGCCTTCGCGCACCCAGGCTTCCTCGCGCGCGAGCTTCTTGTCGAACAGCGCGTTCTGCTCGGCCTCCGCGGCGAGCGCCTGCGCCTTGCGGCGGCGGTAGTCGCGGTAGCTGCCCGGCCAGCTGGTGACCTGCCCGCGGTCGAGCTCGAGGATGCGCGTGGCCAGGCGTTGCAGGAACGCACGGTCGTGGGTAATGAACGCCACGCAGCCGGCGAACGCAAAGGCGCGGTTCTCCAGCCACTCGATGGTGTCGAGGTCGAGGTGATTGGTCGGCTCGTCGAGCAGCAGCAGCTCGGGATTGTTGACCAGCGCGCGCGCCAGGCCGACGCGCCGGCGCCAGCCGCCGGAGAGCGCTTCGAGCGCCTTCTCGCCGGGCAGGCCGAGCTCGCTCAGGACGGTGTCGACGCGCTGCTCGACGTTCCAGCCGCCGTGGGCCTCGATCAGGCGCTCGAGCGCCTCGAGCCGGTGCAGCCTGCCCGCGCCGTGCGCCTTCTCGGTGAGCTCGCGGTACTCGCCGTGCCAGCCCCGCAGCTCGCTCAAACCCCGCCCGACGTACCCGGCGACTGTCAGCGACAGTTCCTCCGGCAGCGTCTGGTGCAACTCGCCGACGCACAGCCCGGGTTTCAGCGTGATATCGCCGGCGTCCGGATGCAGTTGCCCCGCGATGAGCTTGAACATCGAGGACTTGCCGGCGCCGTTGCGGCCGATGACACACACCCGCTCGCCCGCCTCGAGCTGGAAACTCGCCTGCTTCAGCAACGGCTGGTCGCCGAACTCCAGCGACACCCCGTCGAATCGAACCAGTGCCATTCCCGGCCCCTGCGCTGCGTGGCGCGCAATACTACCGCAGCCGGCGGGCGCGTGCCGCCCGTAGCCAGCCACCGGCGGCGCGCGCTATCCTGAGCCCCGCATCCGGTAGCCGCGGGGAAGGCTCGTGAAAAGAATCGTCATGTCGTTGTTGATCGGGCTGCTGCTCGGCGGGTTCGGTGGGTTCGCGTTCGGCATCTTTATCTACCCGTACATCTTCCTCGCCGACGTGGTGGCCAACGAGCAACTGCGCGACCCGAACGTGCGCACCCTGCTGGCGCGCGGCACGTTCATCCACGCCAACCCCAACGACCCGATCCACTACGGCCGCGGCAGCGTGACCGTGTACGACGACGCGGTGCACCTCGAAGAGAGCTTCGAAGTCGGCCCCGGCCCGGCCTACCACGTCTACCTGGTGCCGGAGACGGACGTCACGCCGGACACCGAGGTCGCGAAGACCATGTTCGTCGACCTCGGGCGCCTGCGCGCGTTCAGGGGCAGCCAGGTGTACGACGTCCCCGAGGGCGTCGACCTCGAGCGTTACCCCAACGTGGTGATCTGGTGCGAGCACTTCGGGGTGCTGATCTCGCCTGCGCGGCTCGATTTCCTCTGACAGTGGAAAAACCCTTCTCCCGGGCCTGCGAGAACAACCGCCAGCCGATCCTCGACGTGATCGGCCCGCTCTACGCCGGCTGCCGGGCGGTGCTGGAGATCGGCAGCGGCACCGGCCAGCACGCGGTGTTCTTCGCCGCGCAGCTGCCGCACCTCCAATGGCACACCAGCGACCTGCCCGAGCACCACCCGGGGATCATCGCCTGGCTGGCGGACGCCGGTCCCGGCAACGCGCACCCGCCGCTCGCGCTCGACGTGTGCGGGGACTGGCCCGCGCTCGACGTGGACGCGGCGTTCAGCGCCAACACCGCGCACATCATGCACTGGCACATGGTCGAGGCGATGATCGCCGGCGTCGGCCAGTTGCTGCCGGCGGGCGGGCGATTCGCGCTCTACGGGCCGTTCAGCTACGCCGGGCACCACACCAGCGACAGCAACGCCCGGTTCGACGAGATGCTGCGCGCCCGCGACCCCGGCATGGGCGTGCGCGATTTCGACGACGTGACGCGCCTCGCCGCCGCCGCCGGGCTCGAACTGCTGGAAGACCGCGCGATGCCGGCCAACAACCGCACCCTGTGCTGGCAGAAGACCGCCGGGTGAGTTCCGCTGACTACTTGTGCAGGCGTTTGCGCGTCAGGGCGACGGCGACGTAGTACGTCACGGCCGCGAAGGCGAGCAGCACCGTGAGGTGCAGCAGCGGCTGCTCGACCGGCTGCCCGGACACCAGCGGGCGCGTCAGCGCCACGGCGTGCGTCAGCGGCAACAGGTGCACGAGGCGCTGGACCACCTCGGGCAGGGTGTCGATCGGGTAGAACACACCGCAGGTGATCATCATGGGCGTCAGCGCCAGCACGAAGTAGTAGTTGAAGAAGTCGTAGCCGGTCGCGACCGCGTTGACCACCAGCGCCGGGCCGGCGAAGCACAACCCGGTCAGGAACACCACCGGCAACGCCCACAATGCCTGCCAGCCGGACACGCTGCCGAGCAGTGCGGCGACCACCAGGATGGCGCTGCCGCTGATGAGGCTCTTGGTGGCGCACCAGAGCATCTCGCCGGCGAGGATGTCGTGCACTTCCAGCGGTGTGGCGAGGATCGCGTCGTAGGTCTTCTGCGGTACCATCCGCGAGTACACCGAGTACATGCCCTCGAACGACGCCGTGGTCATGGCCGAGGAGGCGATGATGCCGGAGGCGAGAAAGGTGATGTAGGGCATGTTCGCCATCTCGCCGATGAAGTGCCCCAGCCCGAAGCCCAGTCCCAGCAGGTACATGCTCGGCTCGCCGAAGTTCAGCAGCAGCGACGGCCCGATCAGCCGGCGCCAGACCAGCATGTTGCGATGCCAAACGGCGAGCGCGCCGCGGCGCAGCTTCGGCAGCCGCCACGGGTTCCAGCCGGCCTCGACCGTCGGCGCGCGCGCGTTCAATCGCGCAACTCCCGGCCGGTGAGCTTGAGGAACACGTCCTCGAGCCCGCTGCGCCGGTGCACGAACGTGAGGTCACGGCTAGCCAGTTCCTCGAGCAACGGTGCCGGTTCGGCGGTGTAGCAGTACACGCTGGTGCCCATGCGCTCGACCCGGCAGGGCGTGCGCAACTCGTCCACCCCGGCGCCGTTGCCCCGGATCTCGATCACCTCGGGCTCGACGTGCCGCGCGATCAGCTGCGCGGGCGAGCCCTGCGCGAGGAAACGCCCGGCGTCCATGATCACCAGCTCGTCGCACAGGCGCTCGGCTTCCTCCATGTAGTGGCTGGTCAGGATCAGCGTGGTGCCGCGCGCGCGCAGCTCGGCGAGGCGGCCCCAGATCAGGTGCCGCGCCTGCGGGTCCAGGCCGGTGGTGGGCTCGTCCAGCACCACCAGCTCCGGCTCGTTGATGAGTGCGCGCGCAATCGTGAGCCGGCGTTGCATGCCGCCCGACAGCGTCGGGATGCGGGCGCCGCGTCGCTCGGCGAGCCCGACGAAGGCGAGCAGCGCGTCGATGCGCGGCGCGACCTGGGCGCGGCGCAGGCCGAAATAGGCGGCGTAGATCTCGAGGTTCTCGGCGACCGTGAAGTCCGGGTCCAGGTTGTCCGCCTGCGGCACCACGCCGATGCGGGCGCGCAGCGCCGGCAGGTTGTCGGTCACCGCTTCGCCGAACATGCGCAGCTCCCCGCCGCTGGCGGGGGTCAGGCCGAGCAGCAAGCGCAACGTGGTGGTCTTGCCCGCGCCGTTGGGGCCGAGGAAGCCGAAACAGCGCCCGCGCGGGATGTCGAAGTCGATGTGATCGACCACGCTCTGCCCGCCGTAGCGCTTGTGCAGGGCGCGCGCGCTGACTACCGGTTCACTCGTTGCTGGGGTCTGGGTCAACAGTTGCGCTCGACGGTCGGGTTGCGCCCGCAGCCGGGCGGCGCACAGGGTAGCATCCGCGCGCGCCATTGATGTTAATCTCGCCCGTGTCGAACCCGGCGGGAGGAGCGGCGATGCCCGAGCAAGAACCCCTGGTGTGCTGGCGGTGCGGGGCCGCGTTGACGGACGTGCCGGTGCCGGTGAGTCGCCAGGCCTATTGCCCGCAGTGCCGCGCGGACCTGCACGTGTGCCGGATGTGCGAGGAATACGACCCGAAGCTGGCGGACCAGTGCCGCGCCGAACTCGACGACGTGCCGCACCAGAAGGAGCGCGCCAACTTCTGCGACCACTTCAGCGCCGCGGCGAACGCCTATCGTCCCGAGGATTCCAGCAAGGCGGATGCGGCGCGCGCGCAACTCGAATCGCTGTTCGGCGCTGCCCCGCCCGGCGACGCGCGCCAGCCCGGCGAGTCCAAGGCCGAC
This sequence comes from Gammaproteobacteria bacterium, assembly GCA_041623575.1. Lineage (GTDB taxonomy): Bacteria > Pseudomonadota > Gammaproteobacteria > JAHELT01 > JAHELT01 > JAHELT01. The sequence goes on along the minus strand of JBFJWO010000089.1, from coordinate 207 downwards.
GCGGCCCGGCGCCAGTTGCAGGACCTGTTCGGCGACCCGAAGCGCGACGACGACAAGCCCTGAGATCGCCTAACCGGCGTGCAGTTCCAGCACGTCGCCGTCCCGGACCTCGTGCTGCGGCCCCACCTGCTGCGCGTCGAACCGCCCGCCGCCCCACAGCCGCGCGTACTTCAGGCCCTCGGCGATGTCCTTGTGCACCAGCAGGGC
>JBFJWO010000088.1:0-12805 GCA_041623575.1 Gammaproteobacteria bacterium | reverse complement strand
GATCCTGGCCGGCGCTGCGCACGCGCATTCCCACGAGATCGTTCACCTGGACCTGACACCGGTCAATGTGCTCATCGACTCCGAGCGGGTGCCGCGCATCATGGACTTCGGTCTCGCCCGGGTGGCCGGGCAGGCGCGCGGCCCCAGCGAGCAGACCGTCGGCACCTTGCGCTACATGTCGCCCGAGCACTTCGAGGGCGGTGAGTTCGGCGCCCACACCGACGTGTTCGCCTTGAGCCTGATGTTCTTCGAGCTGCTGACGGGACGCTCGCTGCTGCGCGGCAAGACCTGCGACGAGGTGGCGCCGCAACTGCTCGGCGGAAAGTTCGATCTGCGTACGCTGGCCGGCGAACGCGAGCTGCAGCCTTTCCTGCGGGTCATCGGCGGCGGGCTGGAACGCGATCCGGGGGCACGCTACCCGGATGCGGGTGCGCTGCGGGCGGCGCTCGCGCAGGCGATGGAAAGTGCCGGTCTCGCCGCGGACGGGGGAGAATCGCACGCCACGGTGGAGTTCTTCCTGCGGCGCATGCAGCGCAAGCAGGACTTCCCCGGGCTGTCGCGCTCGCTCGTCGACATCAACCGCCTGACCGCGGCCGACAGCAACGCGTCGCACCAGCAACTGGCGAACGTGATCCTGCGCGACTACGCGCTGACCAAGAAGCTGCTGCAGCTCGCCAACTCGGCGTTCTACGGCGGGGGCGGCCGGCGCGAGGTCGCCAACGTCACCGACGCGATCCGGCTGCTCGGCCTGGAGCAGGTCCGGCTGGCCGCGACCAGCCTGTGCTTCGCGGGCCATCTGCAATCGCAGTCGAAGAATCCCGACCTCGAGGAGGCGATCACGCGCTCGTTCATGAGCGGGCTGATCGCGCGCCATCTCGCCCGCCAGGCGCAGCTGCCGGGCGTGGAGGAGGCGTTCATCGCCGGAATGTTCCGCAACATCGGCGAGCACCTGACGCTCTACTATTTCCCGGAGGAACATGCCGACATCCGGGCCTACATGGGTGAGCACCGGACCTCGATGATCGCCGCCGCGCGCCGCGTTCTCGGCATCAGCCTCGCCGAGCTCGGCGCCAGCGTCGCCCGGGCCTGGAAGCTGCCGGACGCGATCGTGCAGGTCATCGAGGCCTCGCCCGACGGCGAGCCGTTGCAGCAACCGACGGCGGAGGCCGGGCTGTGCAACCTGGCGGTGTTTGCGAACGCGCTGTGCACGATTCCAGGCAGCGGCGAGGTGGCGGCGCAGGACGAGGCGCTGAGCGATCTCTGCGCGCGCTTCGGCGCGAGCGTGCAGGTCGAGCAGCGCGCCGCCTACCGGGTGCTCGAGGCCGCGCTCGAGAAACTGCGCCGCTTTGCGCCGATCCTGGGCCTCAGCCCGGGTCGCAGCACTTTCTGCCGCGACCTCGAGCGGTGGCTCGAAGCCGCCCTGGCCGAAGCCCGCGAGACGGCCGATTCCTAGCGCCCCTTCGGCGCGAACCTCGGGGCAGGTACTTCGTGCGCGGCGCGCGGCGCCGATCGCCCTGGCGTAGCCCGCCTGCCGATCAGTCGCGGAAAGCGAATCGGTAGCTGGTGTCGCCCATGCGATAGCCCACCGAGAGTTCGTCGAGCGCCAGGGTACTGGCGTCGTTGCCGCCGAGCTGCCAGCCGGGCGTGTCGAAATCGGCGCTGCTGACGCCCGTCGCGATCCCGCTCTCGCGGTAGTGATTCTCCTCGATACGGCCGCCGCTGGTGCCGCTGTAGTCGATCATGCCGATGAAATGCGAGCCGGTGAGCTGGGCGAAGATCGAGGTGTCGGTGACCTCGACGTAGCCGCCCGCGCCGGCGTTCGCGCTCGGGTCGTAGTGGTACCAGCGCACGTCGATCGCGGTGATCTCGTCGTTGTCGCCGGTGCTCACGCGGACGCTGGGGAAGTAGACGTTCGGGAACCCGAGCGTATCGAACGGGTAGCCCGAGGCGACATCGAAAGAGGCGACCTCCGTGCCGTCGATCCGGAAACTCCACTCACCGGGCGGTACCGCGCCGGCGAGGTAGTCGAGCCCCCAGGGTCCGCCGAACCGGTAGGGCTCGCCGTTGGCGGAGCGGTGCGCGATGTTGATGTCCTCGTCGTAGCAGGAGATCGCGTCGTAGTCGCCGATCGCCTGGGCGCGTTCGTCGTTGGCGAGCGGCGTAGTGGCGTTGTAGGTGTAGCCGAGCGCGCTGTGCGTGACGTCCGCCGGCGGAAAGATCTCGACCGCCACCCGCGCGCCCGCGTCGGTCGCGCACACGCCGTCGGGCGGGGCGCGGTTGGTCTCCGCCTCCACCGTGTAGCCCTTGTAGCGACCGCTGGTCGAGTCCATGAGCGTGTGCTCGGAGTAACGGTCGGTCACCTCGGCGAGCGGCGTCTGCCAGTGGAATCCCAGGCGCAGGAAGTAGTAGTCACCGCTGCTCTCGTCGCTGTTCACGTAGCGGTTCCTGATCGCCTTGAAGGTGTCGTCCACGCTGGCCAGTTCGAGCAGGCGTTCGATCCCGATGCTGTAGTTCGTCTGCTGCGCCTCGAGGCTGGTGCTCGAGCGCGCCTCGTCGTCGACCTGCGTCAGTTCGCCGATGTCGAGCGAGTCGGTCGCGGCGTCGGACAACGGCATCAGCAGCATGCTCAGGCGCTCGGCCACGTCGGTGGCGGAAACGTAGCCGACGACCTGGTTCTTCTTCTGCGCCTGGGTGGTGTCCATGAGCAGCACGATCCAGTCGTTGGCATCGTCCAGTGCGAGCGAGAAACGCCCCTGCGTGTCCACGTCGGTCTTCACCGCGCGCGTGAAGTCGCCGTAGACCTCGCCCGCGGAACGATAGATCGGCACGCCCCAGGCCTGGTTCACGCGCTCGCCGGCGGCGATGACCGGCTTGCCGAGCACGACTGCCAGCAAGCGCTCGACGATCCCCGGGGCCGCGGCCACCGTGTAGCCCGCGTCCAGGCTTGCGCTCAGGGTCACCGGGTCGCCGGTGCGGGCACTCGAACCGCCGCCGCTTCCGGCATCGCTGCCGCAGGCCGCGCTCAACGCCGCCAGGCAGGCCACTGCGCCAATGCGCTTCTTGCTCATCGCCATCTCCCGCTGAAGTTTCCCGCTCAGTGCGTATGTCGGCGCGCGCGCCCGGAAGTTGACCGGCAGCGGGGGACGGCCGGCGGGAAGCCGTGTCCGGACGCGTGGCGGGGAGGCTGTTCAGCCCGTGAGAGCAGGTCGCGCGTTCAGCGGGATCCGATTCCGGTGACGGGGAGCGCGGGGTCGATATGGCTGTAACGGCGCTGGCCGCGCTCGAGGTGGGTGCGCATTGCCCGCCGGGCGCCCTCGACGTCGCGTGCCTTGATGGCGTCGGCGACGGCCCGGTGCTCGGCCAGCACGCCCTCGAGGTAGCCGTGCGAGTCCGCGTCGCTGCCGACCTCGAAGTCGATGCTGCGCCGGGGAATGATGAAGCTGCCGAGATAGCCGAGAAAGCTCACGTAGAAACGGTTGTTGGTGGCCGCGCCGATGGCGCAGTGGAACCCGAAATCGGCATCGACCGCGTCGTCGTCGGCCCGTACCGCGCGCTCGAAGGCCTTGAGCGATTGGCGGATCGCGCGCAGCTGCGCCGCGCTGCGACGCTCGGCGGCCAACCCGGCCGCGGCGACCTCCACCGTGATCCTGAGCTCCATGAGTTGCAGGACGTCGCCGACGCAACGGATGCCCAGCGGGTCGATTCGAAACGGGCGCTGGGGATTGCTCGCGACGAACACGCCGGCGCCCTGGCGCGATTCGACCAGGCCCTCGGCCTTGAGCGCGGCGATCGCCTCGCGCACCACGGTACGGCTGACCCCGAAGCTCGCGATCATCTGTTGCTCGGTGGGCAACTGCTCGTTCGGCCCGAAGCGCCCGCTGGTGATCTCCTCGCTCAGGCGGGCGACAAGCTCGCCGGTCAGGTTGCGCGGCGGCGTGAGCGGCGCCAGGCGGGGTTTGCCGGTGCGCATGCTCAGAACTTGACGCCCGGGTAGGTGAGGCTCGGGATCCACAGGGACAGCGCCGGTATGTAGGTGACCAGCATCAGCACCACCAGCATCGCGATCCAGAACGGCCACAGGTGACGCGAGGCGCGCTCGATCGGCACCTTGCCGATGGCGCAGCCCACGAACAGCGTGGTGCCCACCGGCGGCGTGACCAGCCCGATGCCGAGGTTCAGCATCATGACGATGCCGAAGTGCACCGGGTCGATGCCGAGCGCATGGATCACCGGCAGCAGGATGGGCGTGCAGATCAGGAGCAGCGGCGCCATGTCCATGAACGTGCCGAGCACCAGCAGCATGAAGTTGATCATGACCAGCACGACGTACTTGTTTTCCGAGACGGTGAGCAGCAGCGCGGTCGCCTTGGCCGGAAGCTGCATCAGGGTCATCAGGTAGCCGAACGCGGACGCGAAGCCGATCACGATCATCACCATGGCGACGGTGCGGATCACGCTGTGCAGGACCTGCGGCAACCGCTTCCAGCCGATGTCGCGGTAGACGAACATGGTGATCAGGAACGCCCACACTACCGCGACCGCGGCCGACTCGGTGGGCGTGAAGAACCCGCCGATGACGCCGCCGACGATGATGACGACGGTGGCGAGCCCGGCGAGCGCCTCCCAGGTGATCTTCAACGCCTCGCGCAGCGGCACCACGCGGCCCTTGGGGTAGCCTTTCCTGTACGAGACGATGAAAGCGAGCACCATCAGCGACAGGCCGACCATGACCCCGGGGATGACGCCGGCGAGGAACAACTGCGCGATCGATACGGTGCCGCCCGCGGCGTAGGAATAGATGATGGCGTTGTGGCTCGGCGGGATGATGATGCCCTGGGTCGCCGAGGTGATGGTGATGTTGACCGAGAAGTGGTCGTCGTAGCCCTGCTTGCGCATCATCGGGATCATGATGGAGCCGATGGAGGACACGTCGGCGATCGACGACCCCGATATCCCGCCGAAGAACATCGACGCCAGCACGTTCACCATGGCGAGGCCGCCGCGCAGGAAGCCGACGAAGATGTTGGCGAACGCGACCAGCCGCCAGGCCATGCCGCCCTCGGCCATCAGCGCGCCGGCGAAGACGAAGAACGGGATCGCCAGCAGCGCGAAGTTGTCGACGCCGTCGGAGACCTTGAGCCACACCGCCTCCAGCGGGATGCCGATGTAGAGCGCGGTGGCGACCGCCGAGAGCCCCAGCGCGTAGGCGATCGGCATGCCGATCACGAGCAGCGCGAACAGGCCGCCCAGCAGCAGGATCGGGCCGAGCGTGCCGCCCATCGCTAGGCGAGTCCGTGGCCGTCGCCGCCGGCCAGGCGGCGGCGTTCCTGCTCGGCGTGCTCGAGCGCCTGCTGCATCTCCTCGTCCGCCTCCTCCTCGGTGTGGCGCAGGAAGATCGCCTCGATGACGAACAGCAGCGTCACCAACCCGCTTCCGGGTATGGCGGAGTAGACCAGCCCGACCCGCACGTACTCGAACTCGGGGTAGGCCTGGAACCAGGTGGTGTGGGTGAGGCTCGCGCCGTACACGATCATCAGCACCGCGACGATCCCCATCAGCACGTGCACGCCGATCTCGACCACACGCTGCGCCAGCGCCGGCAGCAGCTTGACGAACACCCGCAGGCGCAGATGTACGTGTGCCCGGTAGCAGGCGGCTGCGCCGTACATTGTCAGTTGCACGGCGAAGAAGATCGACGAGGGCTCGGCGAAGCGGGCGCCCATCGCGAAGCCGACACGCATGATCACGCTGGCGAAGATCAGCACGGTCATCACCACCAGCGACACGATGCACACGCCGATGCACAGCCAGTACAGCTTGTCCATCAGCGCGGTGTAGAGAGCGCGCATGGCCTTACCCGTGAAGGAAACGGGCCGGCGGGGCGGCGCAGGACGCAGGCCCGCCGGCCGTTCGGGGATCGATCGGGCGGGCGGTTACTGCACCGCCGCGGCCTTGCGGATCAGGTCGGCATACTGGCTGCCGAACTTCTCCCGCACCGGCTCGGTGGCCTTGATGAACGGTCCCTTGTCGATGTCGGTGATGACGTTGATGCCGGCACTGCGCAGCGCATCGAGCGCCTTTTTCTCGCGCGCGGCCCACAACTCGCGCTCGCGCTCCACGGCCAGCGCAGAGGCCTTGCGGATCAACTGCTGATCGAGCGGCGAGAGCTTGTCCCAGACCTTTTTCGAAAACACGAAGATCTCCGGCACCATCAGGTGCTCGGTGAGCGTGTAGTGGCCCGCGATCTCGTGGTGATTCTGCGAGTTATAGGTTGGCGGGTTGTTCTCCGCTCCGTCCACCACGCCCGTCTGCATCGCGGTGTACAACTCGTTGAACGCAACGGACAGACCGTTGCCGCCCATCGAATTGACCATCTCGACGAAGATCGGGTTCTGCATTACCCGGATCTTGAGGCCCTTGAGGTCGTCGAGGGTCTTGATGGGACGGACCTTGTTGTAGAAAGAGCGCGAGCCGGCGTCCATGTAGCCGAGCCCGATCAGGCCGCCGGCCTCGAGCTTGTTCAGCAACTCGGTGCCGATCTCGCCGTCCACCACCTTGTGCATGTGATCGACGCTGCGAAAGAAGTAGGGCAGGTTGAAGGCGTTGAACTCGCCGACGATCGGCCCGACCACGCCGACGCTGACGCGGGTCATCTCCAGGGCGCCGACCTGCACCTGCTCGAGGGCTTCTTTCTCGCCGCCGAGTTGCATGGAGTGAAAGATCTTGATCGACATCCGCCCGCCGGTCCAGGCGTTCAGCAACTGGCCCATGTACTCGATGGCCTGGGTGGTCGGGTAGTCCATGGCGTGCACGTCGCTGGACTTGATCTCCAGCGCGGACGCGCTCGACAGCGTGGCGGCCAGCAGCGGCACGGCGGCAAAACGGCGAAGCGCGATGCTGCGAGAAGTACTCATGCGTGATCCCTCCGTCTTCGTTGTAGAGGTGGACCGACCCGGCGACGGAGCGCCTGGCGCCCGTCGATTGGCGCCGCCGGGGGGGGGGCGAACGCTTGACACGGATCGGGGCGAGACCTACTTTACGCCGCGAAAATTCATCATACAAGCAGCATGACCATACCAATCAGGGGCCACCGGACGGCGCCGGCGAGGGCCGGGTGACAGCGAGCGTTTTTCTCACCCACGACCCCGGGACGCTGGCGAACTTCTACGGCGAGGCGGCGCTCGCGGGCCTGCGCGAGGTGGCCGAGGTGCGCCTCAACGAGGCGCCGGGCGTCTTGCGCAGCGAGGATTTGCGCACGCGCGCGGCCGGCTGCGAGATCGTCGTCGCCGACGTCGACACGCCGGGCGACGCCGCGTTCTTCGACGCCGCCGGCGACCTGGTGGCGTTCCTGCGCTGCGCCGTGGATACCCGCACCATCGACATCGAGGCCGCGTCGAGAAACGGCATCCTCGTCACCAACGCGAGCCCCGGCTTCGTGGCGAGCGTGAGCGAACTGGTGTTCGGCCTGATGATCGACCTGGCCCGGCACGTGTCGTTCGCCACCGCCTGCTACCGCGCCGGCCAGGTGCCCGCCAAACGCATGGGCGTCGAGTTGCGTGGCAGCACGCTGGGTATCCTGGGCTACGGCAGCATCGGCGAGCGCGTCGCGGACATCGGGTCGGCCTTCGGGATGGACGTGCTGGTGTGCGACCCTCATCGCACCGCGCGCGCGGGGTTCGAGCAGGTGTCGAAGGAGGCGTTGCTCGAGCGTGCCGATTTCGTCGTCTGCCTCGCTATCGCCAACGCCGAGACCGAGAACCTGATGGACGCTCCGGCGTTCGCGCGGATGAAGCGAACCGCGTACTTCGTCAACGCCTCGCGCGGGCACCTGGTGGACGAAGCCGCGTTGGGCGATGCCCTGCGCGACGGCCGTATCGCCGGCGCCGCGCTCGATGTCGGGCGCGCGCCGGGACAGATGCCGGCGCCCGCCCTCGCGCGCCTGCCCAACGTGCTGGCCACGCCGCACATCGGCGGACTGACGCCGGCGGCCACCCGCGCCCAGGCGCTGGAGACGGTCGAGCAGGTGCGTGCCCTGCTGTCGGGGAAGCTGCCGCACAACGCGCTCAACGCCCGCCGTGCCGCACGCCTCGCGCGCCTGGGAATCGTCCCGCCGACAGCCTGAACCGCCGCTGCGGCGGAGTGACTCGCGAAGCCGCGCCGCCCGTACGTGCTCGGCCGGTCAGCGCTCGGCGCCCCGCCGCGGCCCAAGCAACGAATCCACCAACCGGCGCCTGTGGGCGCATTCTTGCCGGTCGCGGTGCGGAACTCGATGGCCACGTGCCACGCCTCGCAGGTCGGCCCGACCTCGTTGATTGCCGCGCGCAGGTGCTTCACCACCGCCTGCATCACCTCGCTGAGGCGAGGTCGCGCTGGTCGCGTACGCGGCCGATGACGGTTCCGGCAGGGTTCTCTCCGGTGAACGGGTCGACGGTGGCTCTCCAGACTCCCCTCATGTGCGCAAGACTGGCCGCGCGGGCGCGTGGCGGGCGCGTCTCGCGGGGCCGCGGTCCGTGTCGCCGGCGGTCTCCCGGCGGCGTCCAGGGCCGACTTGAGGTCTGCCGTCAATCGAATGTCTAAGTAATTTCACATTATTGCTTGACATGTCCGGCACATGTCTAATAACCTTCGCTCCGTTGTCAACCACCAACCACTACAGGAGTACCGGTAATGAGAGCTTTGACCCGACCCCTCGGACTGTTTGCTGCCACCATGGCGCTCGGTATCGCCGTCGCCACCGGCGCCGCGCAGGCCGGCGGCTACGCCAGCAGCAAGGCCGATATCGTCGACATCGCTGCCTCCAAGGCCGATTTCCAGACCCTCGTGACGGCCGTCAAGGCGGCGGGACTGGTCGATACCCTGAAGGGCGAAGGTCCGTTCACGGTATTCGCACCGACCAACGCGGCGTTCGCGAAGATTCCGGCCGAGCAACTGCAGGCGTTGCTGGCCGACAAGGCCGCGCTCACCCGGGTCCTGACCTACCACGTGGTGCCGGGTAAGGTGATGGCGGCCGAGGTCGCCGGCCTGAAATCGGCGCGCACCGTCGAGGGCCAGTCGATCACCATCGACACCCGCAGCGGCGTGAAGGTCGACGGCGCGCAGGTCGTGATGACCGACATCGAAGCCAGCAACGGTGTCATCCACGTCATCGACAGCGTCATCCTGCCCGCCGACCTCATGTCGCAGGCCGGCAAGCCTGCCGCCACGATGTAACCGGACCGCCCGGACCGACTGCGGGGCGGCACATGCCGCCCCGCGCTACTCACGCCCTCCCTCGACTCGATACCTCCCGTTCCCCTTCCCCTCCTGCGCCCGACGTAGAAAATGTCAACGGCGCCGCCGCGCCAGCCAGCGACTCCTGTATGGTTGCCGGTCAGTCGTGCGGGGCCGTTTCCGATGGCCTTGTCAGAGGGTGCCGCCCCGGTGAGCGCCCGCGCACGGCCACGCCACCAACACCCTCAGGAGAAGCGCATGTACCGACGTACCCTGCTACTCGCGAGCGCCGCCGCGGCGCTGGCCGCAACGCCGTTGGCTGTCCACGCCGGGCAGGACCGGGGTGACCCGAACCCCGTGTTGCACGCCTACTACGACGGCGTGAGCGACGACCTGCTGACCGGCGGGCTCGGGCGCAGCGGGTTGCAGGGCGGTGCGCCGCCGCTGTCCGATCCGCCGTCGGCCGCGCAGTTACGACGCCTGGCGATCTACAACAACTACCGGGCCCTCATCGACCCGAGCGACGGCGGCGGCTTCGGCCGGTTCTACGGCCCGAACGTCACCGCGCAGGGCGAGATCACCGACGCCGAGGGCCTGATCGCCGGCCACGAGTACCTGCGCTACGCGCCCGGCGGCGGTAACGTTGCGTTGATGGTCCAGGTCCCGGATCACTTCGACCCGGCATCGGCCTGTATCGTCACCGCGCCGTCCTCGGGTTCGCGCGGCGTGTACGGCGCCATCGGCACGGCCGGTGAGTGGGGGCTCAAGCGCGGCTGCGCGGTGGCCTACACGGACAAGGGTTCGGGCAACGGTGCGCACAACCTGCAGGCGGACACGGTCACCGACATCCAGGGACTGGTCGGCCCGGCCGGCGACCTCCGCCGCGGCGCACATTTTCGCGCGCGCCTGAGCGAGGCGCAGCGCCTCGCGTTCAACGATGCCACGCCCGATCGCCTCGCCTACAAGCACGCGCACTCGCGGCGCAATCCGGAGCGCGACTGGGGACGTAACGTGCTGCAGTCGATCGAGTTCGCGTTCGCGATGCTGCGCGACCAGTTCCCGCGCCAGCGCTTCGGCGGGCACAACACGCTGGTCATCGCCTCGAGCGTCTCCAACGGGGGCGGTGCGTCGCTGCGCGCCGCCGAACTCGACCGCGGCCGGTTGATCGACGCCGTAGCGGTGTCCGAGCCGAACGTGAACCCCGAGCGCGCCGGGTTCGCCATCGTGCAGGGCGGCGGGGCGCCGCTGCATGCGCACAGCCGCAGCCTCTACGACTACACCACCGTGCTGCACGTCTACCAGCCGTGCGCCAACCTCGCCGCCGCCAACGCGGGCGCACCGTTCAACTTTGCGCCGAGCGCGGAGCGTTGCCAGGCACTGCAGGCGCTGGGCCTGCTGCGCTCGGCGACGCTGGCCGAGCAGGCCGCCGAAGCGCAGCGCCTGATCAACGACGCGGGCATCATTCCCGAGCAGAACATCGTGCAGCCCTCGCACTGGTTCGTGCGGGTGACGCCCGGGATCGGCGTGACCTACGCGAACGCCTACGCGCGCGCCGGCGTGACCGACAACCTGTGCGGATTCAGCATGGGCGCCACCGATGCGCTGGGCGCACCGGTGCCGCTGGCGGCGAGCGCCGAGCGCGCGTTGTTCGGCACCGGCAACGGGATTCCGCCCACCGGTGGCGTCAACCTGATCTACAACCTCGCGGCGGGCGGCCCGATCGAGGAACGCCTCAGCACGTCGCCGTCCACCGGCCTGGCCGACCAGAACCTCGACGGCGCCCTGTGCCTGCGCTCGCTGCACACCGGCCGCGACCCGGTCAGTGGCGCGCGCTTGAATGGCCGGCTGCGCGCCGCACACCAACGCCTGCAGGCGGGCGTGCGCCAGATCCGTGCCAGTGGCCGGTTGCACGGCATCCCGGCTGTGATCGTCACCGGGCGCAACGACGCCATCCTGCCGATCAACCACACCTCGCGCGCCTACTACGGCCTCAACCGTGTGCGCGAGGGTGACCGCAGCGGCCTGCGCTACTACGAGATCACCAATGCCCACCACCTCGACGCCTTCAATGCCTTTCCCGGTTTCAGCGACAAGTTCGTGCCGTTGCACCATTACCTGTTCGAGGCGTTGGACCTGGTCTATGAGCACCTGACCGAGGGCCGCGAGTTGCCGCCCTCGCAGGTGGTCGTCACGCGCCCGCGGGGCGTGGCACCGGACGGCAGCGTGCCGCCGCTCGGCGAGGCCAACCTCACGCCGATCTCACCCTCGCCGGCGCCCGCCAACCGCATCACTTTCGCCGGGCAGGTGCTGCACGTTCCGCAGGGCAACTGAGCCCGTACCGGCCAGCCCCGGATAACCGGGGCTGGCACCCGCCGGCGCGAGGCCGGGCGGCCAACCATCGCCGGAGCCGTGCATCCGCTTGCCGGCCCGGCGCCCGGTCCCGCCGCCGGGCCGGGCCCGCGCGGGAGGTGAAAAAAGTCACACTTTCAACGTGTTGCAGTACCCGTCCGGCGGCGTTCGCCGGGCGGTGGCATGGGGCTTGCTTCTGCGCTTCCAAGGCGTCGCAGCAGTTCCCACGATGGCGTGAGGACGCCGCGACCCAACCGCTCGCCGCGAGCCGGCGGTACTTTAGGATCAGCGGTTGGAACCGATACCACACTCAGGGACCAGAGACGGAAGCAATCATCATGCACACAGTCGCCCAAGCCGACCGGCCGCGGCCCCTCGCTTTCAACGCGGGCGTGACCGTCCTTTCCGACCCGGCCGTCGAAGACACGACCCCCGCGCAGCCCGCACCGCGCGCCCCGGCGGCGGACCCGCACCGTTACCTGCTCGTGCTGCGGTTCGCCCTCATCAACCTGCTGGCGTTCGCCCTGCTCGGCGCGGCGTACGCGCAGGGCCTGGTGGAAATGACCCTGGCCGCCGACCAGACGCACCTGGTGAGCGTGATCTTCCTGGTCTTCCTGGTGGGCCTCGGGCTGTGCGCCGCGAGGGTCTGGCGCACCAGCCGCGAACTGAACCGCGTGCGTTGCTTCGACCCGGCGGTCGAATCGTGCGCATCACCGTTGCTCGGCCGTGACGGCGACAGCCGCAGCAACCTCGTCGCCGCCCTGCGCCTGCGCCTGTCGAACCGCGTCTCGGTGGTGCGCCACATCGCCAACAGCCTGGTGGTACTCGGGCTGATCGGCACCGTGGTCGGTTTCATCATCGCGCTCTCGGGGGTCGATCCCGAGCAGGCGCTCGACATCAACGCCATCGCGCCGATGGTCTCGAACCTGATCGCGGGCATGTCGACGGCGCTCTACACCACCCTGGTCGGTGCGGTGCTCAACATCTGGTTGATGGCCAATCACCAGTTGCTGGTCAGCGGTACGGTCAGGCTGATCACCGCCTGCGTCGAGTTCGCCGAGAGTCAGGACCATGGACGAGTTTGAGCAGCTCGACGACGACACCGGCGCGACGGTCTTTCGCGACGTCATCCTGCTGGCGCTGGCGGGGTTCGTCACCCTGGTGCTGCTGCTGATCCCGCACCTCAACCCGCCGGGCAGCGAGAACGCCGATCGCAGCCCCGGCAACGTGGTGATCGAGTTGCGCT
>JBFJWO010000087.1:0-12811 GCA_041623575.1 Gammaproteobacteria bacterium | reverse complement strand
GCGGTGGTGGCGCGCCCGGACGAGAAATGGGGCGAGACGCCCTGCGCCTTCGTCGCCCTGAAGGAGGGGGCGAGCCTCGCCGAAGCCGACCTGATCGCCTACTGTCGCGACAACCTCGCGCATTACAAGGCGCCCAGGACCGTGGTGTTCGGCCCGTTGCCCAAGACCTCTACGGGCAAGATCCAGAAGTTCAGGCTGCGCGAGCGCGCGCGCGCCCTCGATGGGTGAGCACGGCGAAGCCGGGCCGCGCCGGGTCGAATGGTATTTCGACTTCGTCTCGCCATTCGCCTACCTGGCTTCGCAGCGCCTGGGAGCGGTCGCCGAGCGCGCCCGCATCGTCTGTCGCCCGGTGCTGTTTGCCGGCCTGCTGGAGCACTGGGGACACCGGGGACCGGCGGAGATCGCACCGAAGCGGGTTTTCACCTACCGTCACGCGCTGTGGCTCGCCGGGCGCGCCGGCATCCCGATGCGCCTTCCCGAACGCCACCCGTTCAACCCCCTGCCCTACCTGCGCCTGAGCATCGCGCTCGGCGACGATCCGGCGACGGTGGCGGCCATCTTCGCTTTCCTCTGGCGCCAGGGGCTCGACGCCGGGCAGCCGGCCACGTTCGAAGCGCTTTGCCGGGAACTGGGCGTGGCCGACGGGCCGGCGCGGATCGGCGACCAGCGGGTGAAGGACGGCTTGCGCCGCAACACCGAGCAGGCCATCGCCGCCGGCGTCTTCGGCGTGCCCACTTTCCGCCATGCCGGTGCGCTGTTCTGGGGGTTCGACGCCGTGGATTTCCTGCTCGACTGCCTGGCCGACCCGGCGCTGCTCGACGCCCCTCACATGCGCGCCGCGGCGGCCACGCCGGTGGGTGCGGCGCGCAAGCCCTGAGCGGATTTCGCACGCGTCACTATTAATCCGCGGCGTTCGCGGCCGCTAACCCCGTTTGAACAGATGCGCGCCGGGCCGGCAGCGCCCGCCCGGCGCGCGAACCACATAGCGAATTCAACGGGGGTTCGTTGGTGAAACATCGAAGCCGTAGATCCGCCCGGCGCCCGGCGCCGTGGCTTGCTCTCCTGGGTTGCGTTGCGCTGTCCGCGGGCGGTGCGCACGCCGAGGGCCTTTACCTGTCGCTCGGCGTCGGCGCGGTCGGCGTAAACGACCTGGTCGACTACGACAACCGGAGCGTGCACAACACCCCGGTGGGGCGCGCCGAGTTGAGCTATCAGGTGATCGTCAATCCGAACGTCACGCTGGGCGGCGTGATCCAGCACTTCTCGTCGCTGCAGGCCGACGACGGCGGGCTCAACTGGGCAGGGGTCGAACTGGGCGTGCGGTTCTGATCGCGCGCGCCGGGCCGCCGGATCAGCGGGGCTGCATCCGGATCGCGCCGTCGAGGCGAATCACCTCGCCGTTGAGCATCTGGTTCTCGCACACGTGGCGCACCAGCGCGGCGAACTCGCCCGGTTCGCCGAAGCGCTTGGGGAACGGCACGCTCGCGGCGAGGCTCTGTTGCACTTCCTCGGGCATGCCGAGCAGCATTGGGGTCGCGATCAGCCCGGGCGCGATCGCCAGCACCCGCACGCCGATCCCGGCGAGCTCCCGCGCCGCCGGCAGGGTCAGGGCCACGATCCCGCCTTTCGAGGCGCTGTAGGCCGCCTGGCCGATCTGGCCCTCGAAGGCCGCCACCGAGGCGGTGTTGACGATCACCCCGCGCTCGCCCGTGGCGTCCAGCGCCGGCGCGTCGCGAAGTCCCGCCGCGACCAGCCGCATCAGGTTGAACGAGCCCACCAGGTTGATGCGGATGACCTGCTCGAAATCCGCGAGCGCCATGGGCTCGCCTTCGCGGTCGACGATGCGCCTGGCCGGTGCGACGCCGGCGCAATTCACCAGCACCCGCGCCGGCCCGTGTGCGGCCCGGGCCTGCTCGACGGCATCGCGAGCGGCTTGGTCACTGGTCACGTCGCAGCCGATCGCCAGCGCGTCGATCTCCTTCGCCACCGCGGCGGCCGCTTCGGCGTCGCGATCCAGCAACGCGACGCGTGCGCCCTGGGCCACGAGCATCCGTGCGGTCTGCGCGCCCATCCCCGAGCCTGCGCCGGTGACGATCGCCGGTTGGTCTTTCAGTTGCATCGGGTTGCTCCGTTGATGGTGCGCGCGTGCCCGCTTCAGCCGGGCGTGCGCGGGTAGAGAATCATCTGGGTGCAGCGAAAGAGCGCCATGCGCTTGCCGCTGTCGCGGTGGCTAACCTCGGCGTCCCACACCTGCGTCGAGCGCCCGCCGTGCACCAGCCTGGCCTCGACGTCCACCACGCCGTCGCGCGCGGTGGAGAAGAAATTCGACTTGAGCTCCACGGTCGTGAAGTTGTCCGCTCCCGGCGGAAGGCTGGCGATCGTGCCGTAGCCGCAGGCGGTATCGGCGAGGCCGACGATCGACGCCGCGTGCAGGAAGCCGTTCGGCGCCAGCAACTGCTCGCGGATCGTCATCTCGGCGCGCGTCAGGCCCTGCTCGACAACGGTGAAGTGCAGCCCGAGCAACTCGGGCAGCTTACCCTTGCCGCGTTCGGCGGCGCTGGCCGGGGTCAGAGTCATCGTGGATCGCCGTCGGGGCGCTGCTTGCCGTGGCGCCGACTATACCACCTCGCCGCGCGCCGCCGTGGCGCGCGGCGCGGGCACGCCCGTGTGCCTTGACCTTATAATCGGTCCGCCGGGGCCGCGGGGTCGCTTGCGGCGTATGTCGGCGGGCTATAACGGGGGGCAGCGTGGAACGCGAATCCATGGAATTCGACGTCGTGATCGTCGGCGGCGGGCCGGCCGGTCTGGCCGCGGCGTGCCGGTTGATGCAGCTGGCCGTGCAGGCCGGGCGCGAACTCGAGGTGGTGGTGCTGGAGAAGGGTTCGGAAGTCGGCGCGCACATCCTGTCGGGCGCGGTGATCGAGACGCGCGCGCTCGAAGAACTGTTTCCCGACTGGCGCGAGCGGGGCGCGCCGCTGGCCACGCCCGTCGAGCGCGACGAGGTGTATTTCCTGCGCGGGCCGGACAAGGCCACGCGCGTGCCCAACGCCCTGGTGCCGCGCACCATGCACAACCAGGGCAACTACATCGTCAGCCTCGGCAACGTCTGCCGCTGGCTGGCGGAGCAGGCCGAGGGGCTCGGGGTGCAGATCTTTCCCGGTTTCCCGGCCGCCCAGGTGATCTTCGGCGAGGACGGCTCGGTCGCGGGGGTCGTCACCGGCGACATGGGCGTCGGCGCCGACGGCAGCCACAAGGACGGCTTCGAGCCCGGCATGGAGCTGCGTGCCCGCCAGACGATCTTCGCCGAGGGTTGTCGCGGGCATCTCGGCAAGCAGCTGCAGGCGCACTTCGACCTGAATGCCGCGGCCGGCGTGCAGCACTACGGTATCGGGCTCAAGGAGTTGTGGGACGTCGAGGCGTCGCGTCACCAGCCGGGCCTCGTGGTGCACGGTGCCGGCTGGCCGCTGACCGAGAGCGGCAGCTCGGGCGGGTTCTTCCTGTATCACCTCGAGAACGGGCAGGCGGTGGTGGGGCTGATCATCGACCTCAACTATTCCAACCCGCACCTGTCGAGCTTCGAGGAGTTCCAGCGGCTCAAACACCACCCGGTGCTGGCGGCGCACCTGGAGGGCGGCACCCGCGTCGCCTACGGCGCGCGCGCGATCACCAAGGGCGGGCTGCACGCGCTGCCGAAGATGAGCATGCCGGGCGCGCTGCTCGCCGGCTGCGACGCCGGCACGCTCAACTTCTCCAAGATCAAGGGCACGCACACCGCCATGAAGTCGGGCATGCTCGCCGCCGAGACGGTCTTCGCGGCGCTCGACGACGACCGGGCGGGTCGCGAGCTCGCCGGCTACGACGCCGCGTTCAAGGCCTCCTGGGTCTACGACGAGTTGTACCGCTCGCGAAATTTCGGGGCGGCCCTGCACAAGTGGGGACCGTACCTCGGCGGTGCCTACAACTACGTCGATCAGAACTGGTTCGGCGGCAAGCTGCCGCTGACGCTGAAAGACGAACGGCCCGATCACGAGAGCCTGCGCCCGGCGAGCGAGTGCTCGCCCATCGACTACCCCAAGCCGGACGGCAAGCTGAGCTTCGACAAGCTCTCCTCGGTGTTCGTCTCCAACACCAACCACGAGGAAGACCAGCCCGTGCACCTGACGTTGAAAGACGACTCGGTGCCGGTGGCCCACAACCTGGCGCTGTTCGACGCGCCCGAGCAGCGCTACTGTCCGGCCGGTGTCTACGAGATCCTGCGCGACGACGACGGCGGCAACCCGCGCCTGCAGATCAACGCGCAGAACTGCGTGCACTGCAAGACCTGCGACATCAAGGATCCGACCCAGAACATCCACTGGGTCACGCCGCAAGGCGGCGGCGGGCCGAACTACCCCAACATGTAGCGACGCGCGCGGCAGGCTCTCAGCGCACCAGCCACTCGTGGGCGGGGTCGTTGTGGAAGCGCCAGGTGCGCACCGGGCCCGCCATCACGTTCAGGTAATACCCGGTGTAGCCGTGCGGGGCGCCGTAGGGGTGATAGCCGCGAGGCACCGTCACCACGTCGCGATCGTGCAGCGCCATGGTCTCGTCGAGGCTGCCGTCGTCGGTGTAGACGCGCTGGAAGGCGAAGCCCTGCGGCGGGTCGAGGCGGTGGTAGTAGGTCTCTTCGAGGTAGGACTGGCGCGGCAGGTCGTCGTGATCGTGGCGATGCGGCGGGTAGCTCGACCAGTTGCCCGGCGGGGTCTTGACTTCCACCACCAGCAGGCTGTCGGCCGGTTCGCTGTCCGGCAGGATGTTGTAGACGTGGCGCGTGTTGGTGCCCTCGCCGCGTTGCTCGTAGCCGACCTGCGCGGGTGTGATCAGGCGCGCCGGGTGCGTGCCCTTGCCCGGCGCCCGGCACACCGCCAGTTCCAGGTCGGTGAGCGCCGTGACCGTGACCGGGCAGTGGTCGGGCGCGTACACCGCGTAGGGCGCGCGGTCCTCGAACACGCTCATGCGCTCGCCGATCCCGGCGAACTCGTGCTCGCCGGCGCGCACGTTCGCACGCCCGGCGAGCAGCACCAGGCACAACTCGTCGCTGCCTGCGGGGATCTCCAGGGTGCGCCCGGGCGCGAGGTCGTAGGCGTCGAACCCGACGTAGCGCCAGCCGGCGTTGTCGGGGCTCACGTGCTGGTAGGGGCCGTCACCGGCGTCGGGTTTCGGGCGTCGCAGCAGGCTCGTCATCGCGGGACCTCGGCGTGGCGTTCGAGTAGAATTGCGGCGTGTCGCGCCGCCGGCCGATTCTTGCAGATTGGCGCCGCAGCCGCCACGTCGCCCGCCAGTTGGCGCCGGCGAAAAGAATTCGATAGAGTCGGTGCGCGCCGAGGCGCCGCGCACCCCGGAGGACGACCAACGTGACCCAAGCGGGTGCCCGCCCCCTGGACCTCATCTGCATCGGCCGTGCCGGGGTCGATTTCTACGCCCAGCAGATCGGCAGTCGCCTCGAGGACGCAGCCAGCTTCGCCAAGTACATCGGCGGTTCGTCGACCAACATTGCCGCCTGCTCGGCGCGCATGGGGCTGCGTTCGGCCCTGTACACCCGGGTCGGCAACGATCACATGGGGCGTTTCATCCGCGAGCAGTTGCAACGCGAAGGGGTGGACACCTCGCACGTGATCACCGACCCGCAGCGACTCACCGCGATGGTGGTGCTCGGTATCGAGGATCGCGAGACCTTCCCGTTGATCTTCGTGCGCGAGAACTGCGCCGACATGGCGATTGCCCGCGAGGATTTCGACGAGTCCTTTATCGCTTCGGCGCACGCGCTGCTGATCACCGGCACCCACTTCTCGACGCCGCAGACCTACGAGGTGTGCCGCCACGCGCTCGCGCTGGCGCGTGCCAACGGGGTGCGCACGGCGCTCGACATCGACTACCGCCCGGTGCTGTGGGGGCTCACCGGCCGCGACGACGGCGAAACGCGGTTCATCGCCGACGACGGGGTCAGCGCGCACCTGCAGAGCATTCTTCCCGAGTTCGACCTGATCGTCGGCACCGAGGAGGAGATGCACATCGCCGGCGCCAGCACCGACAACCGCGAGGCACTGAGGCGCATCCGCGAGATCACGCCCGCCACGCTGGTGCTCAAGCGCGGCCCGTACGGGGCGAGCGTGTTCCCGGCGGCGATCCCGGACGACCTCGACGAGGGCATCCGAGTCGCGGGTGTGAACGTCGAGGTGATGAACGTGCTGGGTGCCGGGGACGGTTTCATGGCCGGTTTCCTGCGCGGCTGGATCAGGGACGAGGGCCACGAGCAGGCGCTGCGCTACGCCAACGCCTGCGGCGCGCTGGTCGTGTCCCGTCACGGCTGCACCCCGGCGATGCCCACGGTCGAGGAACTCGATTTCTATCTCGCCAACAGCGAGCGCATCCCGCGCCCGGACGTCGACCCCGAACTGAACTACCTGCACCGGGTCACGACGCGCCGGGGCCAGTGGCTCCAGCTCAACGTGCTGGCCTTCGATCATCGCGCGCAACTCGTGGAGATGGCGCGCGAGTGCGGCGCCGGTCTCGAGCGCCTCGCGGTGTTGAAGCAACTGCTGGTCGACACGGTGGCGCAGGCCGAAACGCGCGGCGAGCTGCAGGGGCGCGTCGGTATCGTGTGTGACGACCGCTTCGGCTACGACGCGCTCACCCGCGCCACCGGGCGTGGCTGGTTCGTTGCCCGCCCGGTGGAGCAGCCGGGGTCGCGGCCGCTCGAGTTCGAGGGCGGTGACAGCATCGGCTCGCGCCTGATCGCGTGGCCGACCGAGCAGACCGTCAAGTGCCTGGTGCACTACCACCCGGACGACCCGCCGGCGTTGCGCTGGCAGCAGGAGAAACGGTTGCTCGACCTGTATCGGGCCTGCGGCGTCAGCGGCCACGAGCTGATGCTGGAGATCGTCCCGCCCGCCGGCGACGGCGATCCCGGCGAGGCGGTCTGGCGCAGCGTCCAGCGTCTCTACAACCTGGAGATACGCCCCGACTGGTGGAAGCTGCAGGCCCTGCCGGGCGACTGGCTCGGGCGTGTCGGTGCGCTCATCCACTCGCGCGCGCCGCACTGCCGCGGCATCCTGATCCTCGGCCAGGACGCGCCGCTGGAAGAACTCGCGGCCGGCTTCGAGCGGGCCGCCGCGGTCGAGCAGGTGCGCGGTTTCGCCGTCGGGCGCAGCCTGTTCGCGCGCCCCGCGCGCCGCTGGCTCGAGGGCGAACTCGACGACGCCGGTTTCGGCGCCGCGGTGCTGGAGAGCTACCTGGAACTGGCTGGCGCCTGGCAGGCGGCGGCCGGGCGCGCGGGGGGCTGAGGTGGACGCGGCAGGCATCGCGGACGAGCTGCTGGGCGGCGCCGGGCACGTGTGGCTGCGCGGCGCGTTCGAGCCGGGCATGGTCGATGCCGCGCGCGAGATCATCGAGCGCGAGGCGTTGGCCGGCGTCGGCAAGGTCACCCACTTCCACGGCCAGCACGAGGAGCAGGTCAACCTGCAGCGACGGGTCTGGAACCTGCTGAACAAGGGGCAGGTGTTCGTCGACATGGTTCAGCACGAGCCGGTGATGGACATCGTCGGCGCGTTACTCGGTGACGAGTTCATCCTGGGCTCCATCGCCGCCAACGTGATCCTCGCCGGGGGGCCCGGGCAGGAACCCCACGTCGACTACCCGTACTGGGACCTGTACAAGCGCGGCTCGTTTCCGCGCAACCTGAACGCCGGCTTCGCGCTCAACTGCCAGGCGACCATCCTGCTCGACGAGTTCACCGAGGAGAACGGCGCCACCGCCTTCGCACCCGGCACCCAGCGCGAGTGCCGCTACCCCGACGAGCAGGACGGCTTCTACGAGCGCTGCGAGCGGATGCTCGGCCAGCCCGGCGACGTGGTGATTTTCAACGGCCTGGTCTGGCACTGTGCCATGCCCAACCGTTCGGCGGCCTCGCGTTCGGCCATCCTGATCCAGTACCTGCCGAAGTTCGTCAAGCCCATGGAGGACCAGTTGCGGGGCGTCTCGCCCGCGGTGCGCGAGGCGGCCACGCCGCGACTGGAGCAGTTGCTGGGGTTGAACTACCCCTACCCGCAGCTGCTGGACGAGGCCGAGGCCGGCAACACCGAAGGGCGCTACGCGCGCCCGCAAGATGCAACCCCGGAGTGAGCCCGTGAGCACGATACGACTGACCCTGGCCCAGGCGCTGGTGCGCTTCCTGGCCGCGCAGAAGACCGAGATCGACGGCCAGGTGGTTCCGCTGTTTGCCGGCGTGTGGGCGATCTTCGGCCACGGTAACGTGCCGGCGCTCGCCGAAGCGCTGCACGCCGAGCGCGAGGCCTTGCCCACCTGGCGGGGTCATTGCGAGCAGGCCATGGCGCACGCCGCGATCGCCTATGCCAAGCAGATGCGCCGCCGACGCATGATGGCGTGCACCAGTTCCATCGGTCCCGGCGCGACCAACATGGTCACCGCCGCCGCCGTGGCCCACGTCAACCACCTGCCGGTGCTGTTCCTGCCGGGCGACACCTTCGTCAGCCGCTCGCCGGACCCGGTGCTGCAGCAGATCGAGCACCCGCACGACCCGAACATCACCGCCAACGACTGTTTCCGCCCGGTGTCGCGTTATTTCGACCGCTTCGTCTCGCCGCGCCAGCTGTTGACCAGCCTGCCGCGCGCGCTGGCGGTGCTCACCGACGCCGAAGCCTGCGGCCCGGTGACCCTGTGCCTGCCCCAGGACTCCCAGGCGCAGGCCGCGGATTTCCCCGAGTCGTTCTTCGACGAGCGGGTGCACCGCCTGCAGCGCCCCGGCGCGGACCCCGGGCAGCTCGAGCGCGCGGCCGAGGTCATGCGCCAGGCGCGCAGACCCGTGGTCGTCGCCGGGGGCGGTGTGCACTATTCGGGCGCGGTCGAGGAACTGCGCGGCTTCGCCACCCGCCACCGCCTGCCGGTGGTGGAGACCTCCGCCGGCAAGGGTGCGATGGCCTGGAACGATCCGCTCAATGCCGGCGCGGTCGGTGTGGTCGGCGTGTCCTCGGCAAACCGGCTGGTCGAAGAGGCCGACCTGGTGATCGCGATCGGCTCGCGGCTGAGCGACTTCACCACCGGTTCGCGCACCGGCGTGAGCTCCGGGCGCTGTGCGCAGATCAACATCAACGTCGGGCACTTCGACGCCAACAAGCACGCGGCGCTGGCGGTGCGCGCGGACGCCTTGCGCACCCTGCGCGAACTCGAGCCGCAGCTCGAAGACTGGGCCAGCGATGCCGACTGGCTGGCGCGGGTCGACAGCGTCAAGGCCGACTGGGCTCGCGAGGCGCAGGCGGCGGTGGCGGCGACCGACTCGCCGACGCCGTCGGACGCCCAGGTCACCGAGGTGATCAACCGGCTGCAGGACCCGGCGCGGGACGTCCTGGTGGTGGCGGCCGGCAGCATGCCGGCGGAAGGCGCCAAGCTGTGGCGCACCGAGCACGGCGGCGGCTACCACTCCGAGTACGGCTACTCGTGCATGGGCTACGAGATCGCCGGCGGCCTCGGTGTCAAGCTGGCCGACCCGGACGCCGAGGTGTTCGTGGTGGTCGGCGACGGCAGCTACCTGATGCTGAACTCCGAGATCGCGACCTCGGTGATGCTCGGCCTGAAACTGGTCATCGTGGTGCTCGACAACCGCGGCTTCGGCTGTATCAACCGTCTGCAGAGCGCCTGCGGCCAGGCGCCGTACAACAACCTGCTGGCCGACTGCCTCGGGGCGCGACCCGGGCTCGACGCCGAGCCGCCGGTCATCGACTTCGCCGCGCACGCGCGCGCCCTCGGCGCCGAGGGCGAGAAAGTGGTCGGGCTGGCGGAGCTGGAGCAGGCGCTGCAGCGCGCCCGCAAGGCCGAACGCACCTACGTGGTGGCGATCGACACCAACCCGGTCGACTCCACCGGCGGCGGCACCTGGTGGGAGGTCGGGGTGCCCGAGGTGTCGAGTCGCGAGGCGGTGACGGCCGCCCACCGCGACTGGATGCTGCCCGGCAAACGCCGCCAGCCGGTGTGAGCGCGCCCGTGGGCAGGGTTCGCATCGGGATCAACCCGCTCACCTGGAGCAACGACGATCTGCCGAGCCTCGGCGGCGAGACGCCGCTCGAGACGGCGCTCGCGCAGGGTCGCGCGGCGGGGTTCGAGGGCTTCGAGCTCGGTGTGAAGTTCCCGCGCGAGGCCGGCGTGCTCGGACCCATCCTCGAGCGCCACGACCTGGTGCTGGCTTCCGGCTGGTTCAGCGGCCGGCTGCTGGAGCAATCGGTGGAGGCGGAGATCGCGGCCATCACGCCGCACGTGGAACTGCTCGCCGCGCTCGGTTGCTCGGTGCTGATCTACGCCGAGGTGTCGGGTTCGGTGCAGGGCCAGCGCTCGACTCCGCTGTCGCACCGCCCGCGGCTTCGCGATCGCGACTGGGGCTCGTTCGGCGAACGCCTCGGCGAGGTCGCCGCCTTCACCGCCAGCCGCGGTCTCGCGCTGTCGTATCACCACCACATGGGCACGGTGGTGGAGACCGAGGCCGAGGTCGACCGCCTGATGGAGGTCACGCCCGAGGACGTGCACCTGCTGCTCGATACCGGGCACCTGCTGTTCGCCGGCGGCGATCCGCTCGCCGTGCTGGATCGCTACGGGCCGCGCATCGCGCACGTGCACTGCAAGGACATCCGCCCGCAGATCCTGGCCGACGTGCGCAACCGCGACACGAGCTTCGTCGAAGCGGTGCTGGCCGGGGTCTTCGCGGTGCCCGGCGACGGCTGTATCGACTACCCGGGCGTGTTCGCGCGCCTGGCGCGGATGAACTACCGCGGCTGGCTCATCGTCGAGGCCGAGCAGGACCCGGTGATCGCACCGTCACTGCCCACCGCCGAGCGCGCCTTTCGCTACCTGCGCTCCAGTGCCGCGGCGGCGGGACTGGTCTGAGCAACAACGGGGGTTGCATGAGGAAAGTAAAGATCGGGATCGCCGGCCTGGGCCGGCTGGGCAAACGCCACGCGACCAACCTGGCCTTCAGGGTGAGAAACGTCGAGCTGGCCGCCGCCAGCAGCGTGGTCCCCGAGGAGCTCGAGTGGGCGCGCGGCACGCTCGGCGTGCAGGCGCTGTTCGAGGACTACGCGCAGATGCTCGCCCACCCGGGTCTGGATGCGGTCTTCCTGGTGACGCCGACCACGTTGCACGCCGAGCAGATCATCGCCGCGCTCGAACGCGGCCTGCACGTCTTCTCGGAGAAGCCGCTGGCGCTCAGCGTAGCCGACTGCGAGCGGGTGATGGCGGTAGCGCAGGCACACCCCGCGCAGGTCGCCACCGTCGGTTTCGTGCGCCGCTTCGACCCGGGCTATGCCTACATGAAGGCCAAGATCGACGCCGGTGCGATCGGGCGCCCGGTGTTGTTCCGCGCGCAGACCGCCGACATGGACGACACCGCGGCGTTCCAGGTGCAGTTCTCGCGCACCAGCGGCGGCGTGTTTCTCGACGCCTCGATCCACGACATGGACCTTGCCCGCTGGCTGCTCGGCTCGGAGGTCGCCGACGTCTACTGCGTCGGTGACTGTTACGTGCACGAGGGGTTTCGCCAGTACCAGGATGCGGACAACGCGACCGCGCTGTTTCGCTTCGAGAACGGCGCCGCGGCCAGCATCACCGTCTCTCGCACCACTCTTCACGGCCACGACACTCACGGCGAGGTCACCGGCACGCGCGGGTCGCTGATCGTCGGGCGCCCGCCACGCAGCGTGAACGTCGACATCTGTGACGAGCACGGCGTGCGCAGCGAGTGCGTGCCGACGTTCTTCGAGCGTTTCGAGCAGGCGTTCCTGCTCGAGGCCGAGGATTTCGCCGAGTGCATCCTCGAGGGCCGTTCGCCCCGCTGCACACTGCACGACGCCACCGAGGCGACGCGCATCGCCGTGGCGACGACCGAGTCCTACCGCCGCGGCGAAATCGTCAAGCTCGGCTGAAGCGCTCGCGGGCGACTTCAGTCGTCCTCCTCGTCGTCGTCTCCGTCGTCGCCCGCGTCGCCCCCGCCGTCGCCACCACCGTCTTCCTCGTCATCGTCCTCGTCGCGGGCGATGACTTCCTCGGCGTGCAACACGCCGTTGCGGATCGCGCCTTCGACCTCGACGCGGTCGCCCAGCGCCAGGGTCTCGGCCAGCGTGCGGGGTTTGAACTTCGCGTCGGTCGCATCGACCCGCACGCCGGAGATTACGAACTCGCGCGGTCCTTCGATCGCGGTCACCACGCCCTCGATCTCGAAGTCGTCGAGTTCTTCGGGCAAAGCCTCGTCGTCGTCGGGCTCGATCTCGGTGGCCAGCACCGAGACCAGGTCGGCCCGCAACAAGCCCTCCACCTCGACGAACCGGCCGTCGACCAGCGGTCCTCCGGATATCTCGGTGGCCGCGTCGACGTAGACCTCGGTGCGCCCCAGCAGGAACAGGCCGATGCCGTCCCAGCCCTCGACCTCACCGGTCAGCTTGACCTCGGTACCCTCGAGCGCGTCGCCGATCTTCTCCACGCGGGTGGCCCGCAAGCCGGTGCGCGAGCCGGGCAGGGCGCTGACCCGCACCTGGTCGCCCATCGCGATGGTGTCGAAATCGAACCCCTCGCCTTCGAACACGGTGTTCTTGCGGCGCAGGGTGACGGTGGTGCCGAAGATGTCGACGTTCCGCGTCTTGCCGTTGGCGCTCGGTGCGTCGACGGTGCCGACCGGGCCGCGCAGATCGTGATCCACCACGACGCCGTCGGCGACGCCGGTGGTGTCGTCGTTTCGCCGCCCGCGGACGGTGACGTACATGCCGAGCCGCAGGTC
>JBFJWO010000086.1:0-12841 GCA_041623575.1 Gammaproteobacteria bacterium | reverse complement strand
TGTGCTGGTCGATGACCTCGTTGCAGACGTCGGCGCGGATCTGGGCGACGGTCTCCGAAACGTCGTCGGCAGCCATCAACTCGTTGCGCTGCTCGTAGATGACCTTGCGCTGGTCGTTGGCGACGTCGTCGTACTCGAGCAGGTTCTTGCGGATGTCGAAGTTGTGCGCCTCGACCTTGCGCTGCGCGTTCTCGATCGCCTTGGTCACCCAGGTGTGCTCGATCGCCTCGCCCTCTTCCATGCCGAGCTTCTGCATCAGCGACGCCACGCGCTCGGAGGCGAAGATGCGCATCAGGTTGTCTTCGAGCGACAGGTAGAAACGGCTCGAGCCGGGATCGCCCTGGCGCCCGGAGCGACCACGCAACTGGTTGTCGATGCGCCGCGACTCGTGGCGTTCGGTGCCGACGATGTGCAGGCCGCCGGCGCCAACCACGTCGTCGTGCAGGGCTTGCCAGGCCTTGCGGACCTCAGCGGCCTTGTCCTGCTCGTCCTCGCCCAGCACGGCGAGTTGCGCCTCCAGGCTGCCGCCGAGCACGATGTCGGTGCCGCGTCCCGCCATGTTGGTGGCGATGGTGACGGCACCGGGGCGCCCGGCCTGCTCGATGATGTGCGCCTCGCGCTCGTGCTGCTTCGCGTTCAACACCTCGTGCGGGATCTTCTGCTGCTGGAGCAGGCCGGAGAGGTATTCCGAGGTCTCGATCGAGGTCGTGCCGACCAGCACCGGCTGGCGTTGCTTGACGCAATCGGCGATGTCCTCGACGATCACATCGAACTTCTCTTTCTGGGTGAGGAACACGAGGTCGGGAAGGTCCTCGCGCACCATCGGCATGTGCGTCGGCACCACCACCACTTCGAGCCCGTAGATCGACTGGAACTCGAACGCTTCGGTGTCGGCCGTGCCGGTCATGCCGGCGAGCTTGTCGTACAGGCGGAAGTAGTTCTGGAAGGTGATCGAGGCGAGCGTCTGGTTCTCGTTCTGCACGGTCACGCCTTCCTTGGCCTCGATCGCCTGGTGCAGTCCCTCCGACCAGCGTCGGCCCGGCATGGTGCGCCCGGTGAACTCGTCGACGATCACGATCTGGTCGTTGGCGACGATGTACTCGACGTCCTTGTGAAACAGCGCGTGCGCGCGCAACGCCGAGTTCAGGTGGTGCAGCAAAGAGATATGCGCGGTGTCGTAGAGGCTGTCGTTCTCGCCCAGCAGGCCTTGTTTCACCAGCAACGCCTCGACGTGCTCGTGCCCTGCCTCGGTGAGGTAGACGGACTTGTTCTTCTCGTCGACCGAGTAGTCGCCTTCGCCGTCCTCGCTCTGCTGGCGCGTGAGTTGCGGAATCACCTTGTCCATCTGGTGATAGAGTTCGGAGTTGTCCGCGGTCGGTCCGGAGATGATCAACGGGGTGCGCGCCTCGTCGATCAGGATGGAGTCTACTTCGTCGACGATCGCGTAGTTGAGGCCGCGCTGCACCCGCTCGATGCTGCGAAAGGCCATGTTGTCGCGCAGGTAGTCGAACCCGAATTCGTTGTTGGTGCCGTAGGTGACGTCGGCGGCATAGGCCTGGCGGCGCTGGTCGTGGTTCAGACCCGCGACGATCACGCCGACGCTGAGACCAAGGAACCCGTAGAGCTTGCCCATCCACGCGGCATCGCGCTGGGCCAGGTAGTCGTTGACGGTGACCACGTGCACGCCCTTACCCGCCAGCGCATTGAGGAAGACCGGCAACGTCGCCACCAGGGTCTTGCCCTCACCGGTGCGCATCTCCGAGATCCGCCCCTCGTGCAACACCATGCCGCCGATCAACTGCACGTCGAAGTGCCGCATCTCCAGCACCCGCTTGCCGGCCTCGCGCACCACCGCGAACGCTTCGGGCAGCAGCTCGTCCAGGGTGGCGCCGCCTTGCACGCGCTCGCGAAACTCGACCGTCCTGGCCGCCAGTTCGGCGTCGCTCAGCGCGGCGGTCGATTCCTCGAGCGCGTTGATCTGCTGTACGGTACGCGACAGCCGCTTGATGATCCGGTCGTTGCGGCTGCCGAAGATCTTCCTGGTTACGGTTCTCAGCATTTGGCGGGGTCCTGAGCGTCGCCGGCCGGCGATGTGACAGGCGTACGGCGGCTCGCGCGACGCGCCGTAAGGGCGCGGGAAAAACGCGTATGGTAAGGCGTTACGGGGCGCCCTGCCAACCGGCGGGGCATGGCGGCGTTACTTCGAGGCGACGAACGTGGACGGGTTGATTTCCTTGCCGTCCTTGAGCACCTCGAAGTGGACGTGGTAACCGGTCGAACGCCCGGTGGTGCCCATCAGGGCGATCACGTCCCCCTTGGAGACGTGGTCACCGGCCTCGACCCGGTTCTCCAGGTTGTGGGCGTACCGTGTCGAGTAACCGTCGCCGTGGTTGACCTCGACCATGTTGCCGTAACCCCAGCGCTTGCCGGCGAAAGTCACGACCCCCTTGGCCACGGCCACTACGTCCTGACCCTTGCGCCCGGCGAAATCCAGGCCCCGGTGGAACTGCGGCCGACCGTGGAACGGGTCCGTGCGCATGCCCCATCCGGAAGACAGCCAGCCGGAGCGGGTCGGGCGCCCGGCGGGGCGCACCTCGGCCTGCAGGTTACGATCCAGCAACAGGCGCTCGAGCACGCTCAGTTCGCGGTGGCGCTGTTCGAGTTCCACGGTCAGGTCGCCCAGCACGCCTTGGAAATCGAGCGGCACCAGCTCGCCGAGATCCGCCTCGGCGAGCGGACCGCCGACGCCGGGCGGCTCACCGAAGTTGAACTCGCCGCTCTCGAGCTTGGCCATCTTCACGAGCTTGGCGCCAAGGGCGTCGAGGCGCGACACGTAACCGCGAATCTGCCCCAGGTTCACGGTCAGGGCCTCGACGTCCGCTTGCGCCTCCTGGCGCACGCGCTGCACTTCGTTGCGTTGCTCGGCGAGGGCGCGCTCCCAGCGGGCCACGTAGCCGTCGGGATCCTGGTTCGCACCGTACCAGTAACCCAGATACACTAGCCCCGCCGCGGCGCCCAGCAAGAACACGCCGAGCACCACGAAATGGGCCAGCGAATTGACGTGTCTGACGGTCGTGCCGCCAGATTTACTGAGCAGGATGATGTTCATTCAGCGTTGGGTTGGCGCTTTTGGCTGCCGATAATAGATGACTGATTTGTGCATTGGTAGTTTTTTCGACACTCGGTTTCTCCCGTCTGCGGGCCCCGGCGGCCCCTTGCGGCACCCGGTCTGAGACAACGTGCGATCCCTCGAACGCCTGATCGACCCGGCGCTGGTGGCCCGTTGCCAGCACATTCGCCACCTCACCGCGCGTTTGTGGGAATCCCTCCCGCCCGAATTCCTCGGCAACTGCATGGTCATCGGCAGCGACGACGGAATTATTAGCATCGTCGGCGAAAACGCCGCCTGGGCGACCAGATTGCGCTTTTTCGAGCCGCAGATCCTCGAAGTGTTCCACAAGGCGGGCACCCCGTGCAGCCGCTTGCGGGTCAGCGTACGTCCGCTGCCCGCCGACCCGCTGGCGCAGCGCCCGCCGCCGCCGTCGCGCCCCTCGCCACCGGCCCCGGAATCGGTCAAGGCGTTGCGGCAACTGGCCGAGGACGAGGCGCATCCGGAACTGTCGGCAGCCCTGCAACGCCTCGCCAGGAGGTTCGATCCGCGCGTCTGAGCCGCGCCCGTGGCGGGCGTCGGCGCGGATTCGACAGGCGCCCGGGCCGTGCCGGGCCTCGATCAGGCGAAGGTCTCGATCGGCTGAATATAGGAGATCGGGGCCTCGTCGAGCGCCTCGAAGGTGACGTATTCCCAGGCGCTCTCGGCCTCCAGCAGGGCCCGCAGCAGGCGATTGTTGAGCGCGTGGCCGGACTTGTAGCCGGAAAACGCCCCGATCAGGCTGTGCCCTAGCAGGTACAGGTCGCCGATGGCGTCGAGGATCTTGTGCTTGACGAACTCGTCGCGGTAGCGCAGCCCGTCCTCGTTCAACACCCGGTAGTCGTCCACCACGATGGCGTTATCGAGGCTGCCGCCCAGCGCCAGGTTGCGCTCGCGCAGCTTCTCGATGTCGCGCATGAAGCCGAAGGTGCGCGCCCGGCTGACTTCCTTGACGAACGAGGTGGTGGAGAAATCGATCTCCGCCTCCTGGCAGTTGCCCTGGAACAACGGGTGGTCGAACTGGATGGTGAAGGCCACCTTGAAACCGTTGAAGGGGTCGAACCGGGCCCACTTGTCGCCTTCCTCGACGACGATGGGCTTCTTGATGCGGATGAAGGTCTTGGCCTGCTCCTGCTCGACGATCCCGGCCGACTGGATCAGGAACACGAACGGCCCCGCGCTGCCGTCCATGATGGGCACTTCGGGCGCGCTCAGGTCGATGTAGGCGTTGTCGATGCCGAGGCCCGCCAGCGCCGAGAGCAGGTGCTCCACCGTCGAGACCTTGACTGCGCCGCGCTGCAGCGAGGTGGACAGCTGGGTGTCGCCGACGTTCAGCGGGTTGGCCTTGATCTCCACGACCTCGTCCAGGTCGACGCGCCGGAACACGATGCCGGTGTTGGTCGGCGCCGGGCGCAGGGTCAGGAGGATCTTGTTGCCGGTGTGCAGACCGACGCCGGTGGCGCGGATCGTGTTCTTGAGCGTGCGTTGCCTGATCAAAGTTCAATCCCGGCAAGCCGCGCTACCCGGGAGGCGGGTGCGCGTCCTGTTGTGGTCCAAAAGATGCGTGTGTGGCCTGCGGGTTGTTTCCCAGACGCGTCAAGCCACGATTGATAGCAGGCCATTGTATCGGAAGCACACGCCCGCCGCCAAGCGTCGCCGTGCAGTTGCGACACAGTTCGCACATTGGCCCCCGCCAGGCGCTTCAGTCGGCCTGGCGACGCAGGAAGGCCGGGATGTCGAGGTAGTCCATGTCGAGGTCGGGCTTGGCGCTCTCCACCCCGTCGCCGACCGCCTTGATGCGGATCGCCGTGGGCCGTTCGTAGTGCTTGTAGTCCACCTCGCCGTCGCGCCCGCGCTGCACCAGCTTGACGGGCTCGGCGGGCTGGCCGAGGCCGGTAGCCACCACCGTGACGCGCAGCTCTCCCTCGAGCCCCGGCTCGATGACCGTGCCGACCACCACCGTGGCGTCGTCGGAGGCGAACCCCTTGATCGCGGTCCCGACCTCCTCGAACTCGCCGATGGCGAGGTCCATGCCGGCGGTGATGTTGACCAGGATGCCGCGGGCGCCGGCGATGTTGACGTCCTCCAGCAGGGGGCTGTTGATCGCCGCCTCGGCCGCGCGCCGCGCCCGTTCGTCGCCGGTGGCCACGCCGCTGCCCATCATCGCCATCCCCATCTCGGACATCACCGTCTTGACGTCGGCGAAGTCCACGTTGATCAACCCCGGGCGGGTGATCAGCTCGGCGATGCCCTGCACCGCCCCCTGCAGCACGTCGTTGGCCGCCTTGAAGGCGTCGAGCAGGCTGATCTCCTTGCCGAGCACGGTCAGCAGCTTCTCGTTGGGAATGGTGATCAGCGAGTCGACGTGCTGGCCGAGCTGGGCGATGCCGTCGTTGGCGATGCTCATGCGCTTGTTGCCCTCGAACGGGAACGGCTTGGTCACCACGGCGACCGTCAGCACCCCCATCTCGCGGGCCAGTTGCGCGATCACCGGCGCGGCACCCGTGCCGGTGCC
Source organism: Gammaproteobacteria bacterium (assembly GCA_041623575.1). Classification (GTDB taxonomy): domain Bacteria; phylum Pseudomonadota; class Gammaproteobacteria; order JAHELT01; family JAHELT01; genus JAHELT01. The sequence continues at coordinate 7,178 of JBFJWO010000086.1, read as the reverse complement.
GCCACCCATGCCGGCGGTGATGAACAACATGTCGGTACCGGCGATCACCTCCTGGATGCGCTCGCGGTCCTCGAGCGCCGCCTGGCGGCCGATCTCGGGGTTGGCGCCGGCACCGAGACCCTTGGTCATGCTGGCGCCGATCTGCAGGCTGGTCTTGGCGGAAATACTCTTGAGCGCCTGCGCGTCGGTGTTGGCGCACACGAACTCGACCCCCTCGATACCGGATCGGACCATGTGATCGACGGCGTTCCCGCCTCCGCCGCCGATACCGATGAGCTTGATCACCGCGCTCTGACTGTATGAGTCCATCAACTCGAACATAGCCCGTCTCCTGTGGATGAGCAGATTTAGAAATTACCCTGAAACCAGGCCTTCATGCGTTGCCAGACACTGGCTTGACGCGCATCGGCGAGTTCCTCGCGATTGGCCTGCGCGCGCTGGCCGAACAACAACAACCCCACCCCGGTGGCGTGGATGGGGTTGCGCACCACATCCGCGAGTCCCGAGACGTACTGCGGCACGCCGAGGCGCACCGGCATGTGGAACACCTCCTCGGCGAGTTCCACCACACCTTCCATCTTGGCGCTGCCGCCGGTCAGCACCACACCGGCGGCGATCAGCTCCTCGAACCCGCTGCGGCGCAGCTCCGCCTGCACCAGGCTGAGCAGCTCCTCGTAGCGCGGTTCGACCACCTCGGCCAGGGTCTGGCGGGCGAGGCGCCGCGGCGGGCGATCGCCGACCCCGGGCACCTCGATGGTCTCGTCCGGGTTGGTCAGCTGGCGCAACGCGCAGGCGTACTTGATCTTGATCTCCTCGGCGTACTGGGTGGGCGTGCGCAACGCCACCGCGATGTCGTTGGTGACCTGGTCGCCGGCAATCGGGATCACCGCGGTGTGGCGGATGGCGCCCTCGGTGAAAACGGCGATGTCGGTGGTGCCGCCGCCGATGTCGGCCACGCACACGCCGAGCTCCTTCTCGTCGTCGGTCAGCACCGACTGCGCCGAGGCCAGCTGCTCGAGGATGATGTCGTCGACCTGCAACCCGCAGCGCTTGACGCACTTGATGATGTTCTGCGCGGCGTTGACCGCCCCGGTGACCAGGTGCACTTTCGCCTCCAGGCGCACACCCGACATGCCGATGGGCTCGCGCACGCCCTCCTGGTCGTCGATGACGTACTCCTGCGGCAGCACGTGCAGGATGCGCTGATCGGCCGGGATGGCCACGGCGCGCGCCGCATCGAGCACCCGCTCGACGTCGCCACGCATGACCTCGCGGTCCTTGATCGCCACGATCCCGTGCGAGTTCAGGCTGCGGATGTGGCTGCCGGCGATGCCGCAGAACACCGAATTGATCTGGCACCCGGCCATGAGCTCGGCCTCTTCCACCGCGCGCTGGATCGAGTGCACGGTGGAATCGATGTTCACCACCACGCCCTTCTTCAGTCCGCGCGAGGGGTGCGAGCCGATGCCGACGATCTCGATGCGCCCTTCGGCGTCGATCTCCCCGACCACGGCGACGATCTTGGACGTCCCGATGTCGAGCCCGACGAGCATGTGGTTGTTGGCCGCCCTAGGCATCTTCGTTCTCTGCTCCGGCGTTGTCGGTTCCGGCGCCGCGGGTGTCGCCCCCGTGCGGGCTGCGCCAGCCCACGGCCAGCCCGTTGGTGTAACGCAGGTCCACGCGTTCGATGGCCGGCCAGTCGACGCGCAACAGACCCCGGTACACGCCGAGGAAGCGGGCCAGGCGCTCGCGCAACGCATAGCGACCCAGCTCGATGTGCACGTCGCCGGACACGGTCAGGCGCAGGCTGCGCCGGGCGTCCATGCGCGCCCGCGCGAGCTGCAGCCCGGCCGCGCGCAGTTGCGGGGAAAACTCTTCGAACACGCGGTGCAGCTCGCGCTGGGTACCGTGCGGGCCGACCAGCAACGGCAGGTGGGCGAAATCGGCACTCGCCTGCACGCCGAACACGCGGCCGTCGGCTCCGAGCAGCTGGCGCTCGTTCCAGCGCGCGACCGGCTGGTGTTCCGTGACGTGCACCAGCAAGGTGTCCGGCAGCACGCGCCGCACGGCCACGTCCTGCACCCACGGCAGTCGGCCGAGATCGCCGCGCAAGCGGCCGAGGTCGACCCCGAGCAGGCCCCGGCCGAGGTGCCTGGTGACGATCGACCGCAACTCGCCGCGGTCGACGTGGCGCAGCGTGCCGTCCACTTTCACATCGCGCACCGGCAGCAGCACGGTGCGGTCCACCCAGCGCGCGGCGTGAGGCGCAGCCCAGGCGGAAACACCGAGCACCGCGAGGACCAGCAGCGGGATGCGCAGGCGACGGCGCCGCTGATCCGGCGCGCGCGCCGGCCGGTGCAGGGCAACGGAGCTCACGCCGCAGCCTCCAGGGTGTCCTCGAGGATGTGCACCACCAGTTCGGCGAAGCTCATGCCGGCCGCCTTGCCGGCCATCGGCACCAGGCTGTGGTCGGTCATCCCCGGCGCGGTGTTGAGCTCGATCAGCCAGAACTGCCCGACACGGTCGCGCATCAGGTCCACGCGTCCCCAGCCGCGCGCGTCGAGCGCGTCGAAAGCGCGCCGGCACAGGGCTGCGAGCTGCTCCTCGGCGTGGACCTGCAGGCCGCTCGGGCAGTGGTACTCGGTGGTGTCGCTGAAGTACTTGGCCTCGTAGTCGTAGAAAACGCGCGGCGTCGCCAGCCGGATCGAAGGCAGCACCCGCCCGCGTACGATGGCGACCGTGTACTCGTCGCCGTCGATGTAACGCTCGGCCAGCACCGGCCCGAACTCGCGCGCGCTCTGCCAGGCGGGCTCGATCTCGCCGGCCTCGTCGATGCGCGCGACGCCGATGCTCGAACCCTCCAGGCAGGGTTTGACGATCAGCGGCAGGCCGAACGCCTCCAGCGCCTGGCGACACTGCTCGCGGTCCTCGAGCAGCATCCAGGCCGGCGTCGGCAGGCCGAGCCCGCGCCACACGAGCTTGCTGCGATGCTTGTCCATGGCCAGCGCGCAACCGAGCACGCCGCTGCCGGTGTAGGGCAGGCCGAGGGTCTCGAGCAGGCCCTGGATCTGCCCGTCCTCGCCGCCGCGCCCGTGCAGCATCAGGAACACGCGGTCGAACTCCCGGCGCTGCAGGCGGCGCAGGGAATCCTCGTCGGTATCCAGCGCCTCGGCGTCGACGCCGCGCTCGCGCAACCCCGCCAGCACCGCGGTACCGCTGCGCAGCGAGATCTCGCGTTCCGCCGAGCGACCGCCCATCAGCACCGCCACGCGCCCGAAGCGGTTGTCGCGGGGCCAGTTGCCGGCGCTCACGGGCGTCTCCCGACGATCTGCACCTGGCGCTCCAGGTGCACGCCGAGCTCGGCGAACACGGTGTCCTGTACCCGGTCCAGCAGGCGCTCGACGTCGTCGACACGGGCATGCGGGCCGAGGCGCAGGAAGTTGCCGTCCTCCTCGGCCAGCTCGGCGCTGCCGTAGACCGCCCGCCACAGGCCTGCCTGGCGCGTGAGTTCGTGCACGGTACGCCCCTGCGCGGCCCGGAACAGCGGCCCGTGCGCCCCGCCGGGCGTCGCCGCCGGCTTGAGCGGGCAGTAGGGCGCGGGCGGGCCGGACGACGCCAGGCGCAGCTGCGCCGCGATCAGCCACTCGTCATGATTGATGCCCCGCTCGCGCAGGTCGGCCAGCGACAACCACTGGCGCCTGCCCCGGCGTTCGAGCACCTCGATGCGCTCGACCAGCGGCCACAGGCTGTGGCGCTCGCGCATGACGCTCAGGTGCAGCGCGCCGCCGAGGGTGTTCGGCCAGCCGGCGAACGGCTCGGCCCCGCCGAGCCCGTGCTGGGCGCAGAATCGGGCGAGCTTCGGCAGGCGCACGCCGCAGCCCGCTTCGATCAACGTCCCGTCCAGGCGCTGCACCCGCTCGAAGGCGTGGCGGGGCATCAGCACGGTCCCCGGGTAGCCGCCGTCGCGGATCAGCACGTTGCAGCCCATGCCCAGCCACAGCACCGGTTCGTCGCGCGCGAGCCCGGCGAGGTAGGTCAGCAGGTCGTCGCTGTCGGGCGGCTCGTACAGGCGTGCGACGGACCCGCCGATGCGCCAGGCGAAGTGGCGCGCGGCGGGCTCGTCGCGGCGCAGGCGCCCGCGCAACGGCGGCACCGTCCGGGCCATCATGCCGCCGCCTCCAGTTGCTCGCGCAGGCGCGGCACGTAGCCACCGATGCTGCCGGCGCCGAGGGTCAGCAGCACGTCGTCCGCCGCGATCACGTCGCCCAGTGCCGCACCGAGTTGCTCGATCTCGTCGACCAGCACCGGGTCGACCTTGCCGCGCGCACGGACCGCCCGGCACAGGGCGCGCGCGTCGGCGCCGCTGATCGGCGTTTCGCCGGCGGCGAACACCTCGCTCACCAGCAGCACGTCGGACTCGGCGAGGACCTGCGCGAAATCGTCCAGCAGGTCGCGCGTGCGGGTGTAGCGATGGGGCTGGAACGCGACCACCAGTCGCCGCCCGGGCCAGCCGTCGCGCACGGCAGCGATGCTCGCCTCGATCTCGCGCGGGTGGTGCGCGTAGTCGTCGATCAGCAGCACCGCGCCGCGCGCGGTGGCGATCTCCCCGTAGCTCTGCAGCCGCCGGCCGATCCCGGCAAACCCTTCGAGCGCCCTTCGCAACGCCGCCGCCGGCACCCCGAGTTCCATTGCGACGGCAATGGCCGCCAGGGCGTTCAGGACATTGTGGCGCCCCGGCAGGGCGAGCCCGAGGTCGCGCATCACCTCGGCGCCGTCCTGGTGGACGTCGAAGGTGGTACGCAGGCCGGCCTGGCGCACGTGGACGGCGCGCACGTCCGCGTCCTCGCCGAAGCCGTAGGTGAGCACCGGGCGGGTGACGTCCGGCAGGATTCCGCGAACCTCGGGGTCGTCGAGGCACAGCACCGCCAGCCCGTAGAACGGCAGGTGGTGCAGAAACGCCACGAAGGTCTCGCGCAGGGTGTCGAAATCGCCGCCGTAGGTAGACAGGTGATCGGCGTCGATGTTGGTGACGACCGCGATCACCGGCTGCAGGTACAGGAACGAGGCGTCGCTCTCGTCGGCCTCGGCGACGAGGTACTCGCCCTGACCGAGGCGCGCGTTGCTGCCGGAGCTGAGCAGGCGCCCGCCGATCACGTAGGTCGGGTCCAGGCCGCCCTCGGCCAGCAGGCTGGCCACGAGGCTGGTGGTGGTGGTCTTGCCGTGGGTGCCGGCGATGGCGATCCCTCGGCGAAACCGCATCAGCTCCGCCAGCATCTCGGCGCGCGGGACCACGGGCACGCGCGCCTCGCGCGCCGCGACCAGTTCCACGTTGTCGCCGGGCACGGCCGTGGAGACCACCACGACGTCGGCGCCTTGCACCTGAGCCGCGCGGTGCCCGCGAAACACCTCCGCGCCCATGCCCCGCAGCCGCTGGGTGAGAGCGTTGTCCGCGATATCGGACCCCGAGACCTGGTAGCCGAGATTCAGCAGCACCTCGGCGATGCCACCCATGCCGGCGCCGCCGAGCCCGATGAAGTGCACCCGCCGAATGCGGCGCATGAGCTGTCCGGCGCCCGGGGCCACGACGCTGCTCACAGCGCCACCTCCAGGCACACGTCGGCCACCCGCGCCGCCGCCTGCGGGCGGGCGAGGTCGCGCGCGGCGCACGCCATCGACAGCAACCGCCGGCGCGCGCCGGACAGCGCCTGCAGGTGGTCCGCCAGCCGCTCCGGGGTAAGCTCCCGTTCGGGCGCCAGCACCGCGGCGCCCGCACCGCTCAGGAACCGGGCGTTCTCGGTCTGGTGATCGTCCACCGCGTGCGGGAACGGCACCAGGATCGAAGCGGCACCGGCGGCCGCCAGTTCCGCCACCGTGATCGCGCCCGCGCGGCACACCACCAGGTCCGACCAGGCGTAGGCGGCAGCCATGTCGGCGACGAACGTCTCCACCCGCGCCTCGATACCGGCGCCGCGGTACGCCTCGCGCACTTCGGCGGGCACACCGTGCTCGCCGGTCTGGTGCCAGATCGCCGGGCGCGCGTCGACGGCGACAGCGGCACAGGCGAGGGGCACTATCCGGTTGAGAGCCGCCGCGCCGCGGCTGCCGCCGAGCACCAGCACGCGCAGCGGCCCCTCGCGGCCGGCCAGGCGTTGCGCGGGCGGCGGGAGTGCAGCGATCTCCGGCCTCACCGGGTTTCCGGTGTGCAGCACCCGCCCGGGCGCCAGGCCCTGGAAGGAGCGCGGCACCGCCTCCAGCGTGCGGGTCGCGAAACGAGCCAGCACGCGGTTGGTGAGACCCGGGATCGCGTTCTGCTCGTGGATCACCAGCGGCACCCGGCGCAGCCAGGCCGCGAGTCCGCCGGGGCCCGACACGAACCCGCCCATGCCGAGCGCGAGACACGGACGCCGGCGCCCGAACACCGACCACGCCTGGGCGAGCGCCCGCAGCACGCGCAGCGGAAACACCAGCCGGGTGCCGAGGCGCTTGCCGCGGACCCCGGCGATCGACAGCCATTCGATGGCGATGCCGTGCTCGGGCACCAGCCTGGCCTCGATGCCGCGCCGGGTCCCCAGCCACACCACCGGCACCTCCCGCGCACGCAACTCGCTCGCCACCGCCAACGCCGGGAACACGTGGCCGCCGGTGCCACCGGCCATGATCAGGACCGGGCGCCGGTTCATGCCTTGAGCCTGCGCGCACGGCGCGGCAGCGCCTGCGAGGTGGCAAGATCGGCCTCGTGTGCGATCCGCAACAGCAGGCCGACCGCCACGCACAACACCACCGTGCTGCTGCCGCCGGCGCTCAGCAGCGGCAGGGTCAGCCCCTTGGTGGGCAACAGGCCCATGTTCACGGCGATGTTCACCGCCGCCTGCAACCCCAGCCAGGCACCGATGCCGCCGGCCAGGTAGGCGCCGAACATGGAACCGGCCCGCGCCGCGGCCGCGCCGGCCGCGAACGCCCGCCAGACCAGCACTGCGTAGAGCACCAGCACGACCAGCACGCCGGCAAGGCCGAGCTCCTCGGCCAGCACCGCGAACAGGAAGTCGGTGTGGGCCTCCGGCAGGTAGAACAGTTTCTGCACGCTGCCGCCCAGCCCGGTGCCGGACAACGACCCGCTGCCGATCGCGATCAGCGACTGGGTGAGCTGGAAGCCACTGTCGAACGGGTCGGCCCACGGG
>JBFJWO010000085.1:0-12905 GCA_041623575.1 Gammaproteobacteria bacterium | reverse complement strand
TGGTCGGGCTGCTGGTGGTGGTGCTGGTGTGGCGCCAGATCCAGCTGTCTCGGCATCGCCAGGTGGTGCAGTGAACGCGCTCGGCAACGAGCACCGCGTGCACGTCGCGGTGCTGGTGCTCGGTCTCGCCGCGCCGTTCATCTTCGGCGAGTACACGTTTCAGTTCACCATGCTCTGGATCATGATCCTGTTCGCCCTTACCTGGGACATGATGGGCGGGCAGATGGGCTACAACTCGCTCGGCAACATCTTCTTCTTCGGCGCCGGCATGTACACCTGCGCAGTGATCCAGGTCGGGCTGCACTACGATGTCGGTCTGTACACCGCGCCCGACTCGCCCATCACCGGCGCGGATTTCACGTTGCAGCAATACTACGTCGGTCTCGCGCTGGGACTGGTCGGTGCGGCCGTTGGCTGCGTGATCCTGTCGTTCTTCCTGAGCTCGTTCCTGTTCGGGCTGCGCGGTCCCTATTTCGCCATCGGCACACTCGGCATCGCCCTGTCCGCGGGCGAGCTGACCGGCGCCTGGGAGTGGATCGGGGCCGGGAGCGGCATCGCCATGCCGGTGTTCCCCGGCACGGTCGAGGCGCGCGGCTACATGTTCTACTTCCTCAGCATGGCTGCGGCGGTGGCGACCTACCTGTTCGTGCGCTGGCTGTATTCGACCAGCTACGGCCTGGCGATCAACGCCATCCGCGACGATGAGGAAAAAGCCGAGGCCATGGGCATTCACACCAAGCGCTACAAGACGGTGACCTGGTCGTTTTCCGCCTTCTTCCTCGGCATCTCGGGGGGGCTGTTCGGCAATATGACCGGCTTCATCGAGCCGCTCGAGGTCGCGTTTCCCACGGTTACGTTCGGCATCTTCATGGTCGCGATGGCGCTGCTCGGCGGCAAGGGCACGCTGTGGGGGCCGATCATCGGCGCCACGCTGTTCCATGACATCAAGGAAGTCACTTGGACCTATCTGCTCGGCTGGCAGTGGGTGGCGCTGGGCCTGCTCATCGTGATCAACGTGGTGTTCTTCCAGCAGGGCATCATGGGCTGGATGCAGCGCAAGTGGCCGGAGCGCTTCGGCATCACGGTCGATACGGGCACTGGCACCGCCGCCCGGGACGCAGCGCGCAAGAGCAGCGCATGAACAAGACGCTCATCGATATCCGTAACGTCAGCAAGGCGTTCGGCGGGGTGCGGGCCAACACCGACATCTCGCTGTCGGTGCCGGAGGGCGCGATCACCGGCCTGATCGGGCCCAACGGGTCGGGCAAGACGACGCTGTTCAACTCCGTGGTCGGCTACCACCCGATCGACGGTGGCTCGATCACCTTCGAGGGACGCGAGATCTCGCGCCTCAGGGTGCAGCAGATCGCCCGCCTCGGCCTGTTGCGCACCTTCCAGCAGACCCGTATCTACTCGAAGATGGACTGCGTGCAGAACATGCTGATCTCGGTGCCGCACCGCCACGCCACCTTCACCGACATGTTCCGCAAGTTCCCGGCGGAGTTGACCGAGAAGGCCGAGCACCTGCTCGAGTTCGTCGGCCTCTACCAGAAACGCCACCTGATCTCGGGCGACCTGTCGTTCGGGCAGCAGAAGCTGCTCGAGTTCGCCATGGCGCTGATGAACGAGCCCCGGGTGCTGCTGCTCGACGAGCCCACGGCCGGCATCAACCCCACCCTGATCAACGGGCTCATCGACCGCCTGCAGCGCGCCAATCGCGATTTCGGCATCACGCTGTTCGTGATCGAGCACAACATGCGCGTGATCATGAACCTGGCCGAAAGCATCTATTGCCTGGCGCACGGCGAGTTGCTGGCCCACGGTTCTCCCGCCGAGATCCAGGGCGATCAGCGGGTCATCGACGCCTACCTCGGGGCACACTGACATGAGCGCAGACACCGACAGCGGGGCGGGCGCCGGCGACAGCAAGGCGACCGGCTACCACGGCGGCTCGGTCGACACGGTGATCTCGGTCGAGGACGTCATCGCCCAGGCCGAGCAACTCGGCGAGGGCGTGCCGGCGGAGCAGATCGCGGCGATGTGCAGCGGCGAGCCCTACGTGCAGATCGAGAACCTGCGCGCCGGTTACGGCAAGATGGAGATCCTGCACGAGTTCAGCCTGCAAGTGGGCAAGGGCCAGTCGCTGTGCCTGATCGGCCCCAACGGCGCCGGCAAGTCGACGGTGCTGCATTCGATCTTCGGCTTCACCCGGATCTACGCCGGCAAGATCCTGGTCGGGCAGGGCGAGGCCCGGCGCGACGTCACGGAGATGAGTTCGAACAACAAGCTCAAGGAGGCGGGCATCGCCTACATCCTGCAGGACAAGTCCGTGTTCCCCGACATGACGGTCGAAGAGAACCTGTGGATGGGCGGTTACCTCAAGGATTCCCCGGCCGCGGCCCGCGAGGCGGCCGAGCGAGTGTTCGAGAAATACGACCGGCTGGCCGCGCGGCGCAAGAGCGCCGCCAAGGTGTTGTCCGGCGGCGAGCGGCGGTTGCTGGAGATCTCTCGCGCGCTGGTGATGAACCCGGAGGTGCTGCTGGTCGACGAGCCCTCGATCGGGCTCGAGCCGCGCTTCATCGACATGGTCTTCGAGATCCTCGACGACCTGCAGCACAAGGAAGGCAAGACCATCATCATGGTCGAGCAGAACGCCAAGAAGGGCCTGGAGTTCGCCGACCTCGGCTACGTGCTGGTGTCGGGCCAGACCGCGATCGCCGGCCCGGGCGACGAACTCCTCGACAACCCCGAGGTGGGGCGGTTGTTCCTCGGCGGCTGATCGAACGTCAGGCCCGCGGGTCGCGGCCGCAATCGTCGCCCGACCCGGTCGGGTTCACCAGTCCCCGGTCACGGGCCGCCCGTAGAGTTCGTCGGCGGCCGCCATCAGCGAGGCCTGCGGCAGGAAGCCGATGCTGCGTGCGGTTTCCAGGTTGAGGGCGACGTTGAGGGGCGTGTGGAACACCAGCGGCAGGTCGCCGGGGCGGGCGCCCAGCAGCACCTGGCCGAACGTATCGGCGTGAAAGCCGGCCAGCGCCTGGCGCGCCGGGCTGCCCGAGAGGCTCATCAGCACGCCCTGACGAACGTCCGCGGTGCCGCGCTGCGAGAACGTCGCTGCCCGGTGGGCGTTGGCGTAGTGCACGATGGACGGCAGCGTGCGCTCGGTCACCCCGCCCTGCTCGGTAATGTACAGGGCGTCGACCTCGCGCCCGAGGCGCTTGAAACAATCGAGCACCGTGCGTTCGGCGGCGGCGGTGTCGGCGGTGTCGCTGAGCGTGTGGCAGGCCACCACTTCGAAGCCCCGCTCCTCGGCGACGCGCCCGATCGCGCCGAGCCCGGCGTAACTGCGCCCGTTCACCGTGTTCTCGAAAGCGACGCCCAGGCGGTCGAAGCCGACCGCGTCGTGAAAGGCGCGTACCTGGCGCTCGAACAGGGTCGGGTCCAGGTGGGCATGCACATGATCGAAGCCGGAATCCTCGGTGCCGATCACGATGCCGGCGGCCAGCGCGTCGCTGGTGGAGATCACCAGGGTTGGGACGGCGTGGCGATCGTTGGCCAGGTCCTTGCCCGCCCAGGTGCCGAACGCCAGCACCAGGTCGAAAGCGCCGCTCTCCAGGCGTTCGAGCAGACGCTCGCTGACCTCGGCACGCGAGTCCTCGTCCCACTCGGCGGTGTAGTAGCCGTCGGCGGCGAACTCGAGGTGGGCGCTGCGCCCGACCCGGGCCAGCCAGTCCCAGAGCGGGCGGGTGCGCTTGTCGTACTGGACCGGGATCTGACGCCTAACCAGCCATCCGCGCTCCATCAACTGCTCCAGCAACGCCACCAGGGAATCGTGGTACTCGTGGTAGTCGCCGCCCTGGTAGTAGGCGATGCGCCAGCGTTTGTCGCTGTTCTGTGCCGGGGGTGCGGAGGCAGCCCCGACGGCCTCGAACGCCAGCACGCAGCCCAGCACGAGCACGGCGAAAGGTCGCCACGGGCGCTGGCCCCGGGAGGACGAAGCGCGTCGCGCACAGTCTGGTTGTCGTTCTGTCAATGCCCTCACCGCCGTTGTCCGGACCGGGATGGCGCCCGGCGATCCCGCGCTGGTCGCGCCGCTGTTATGCTTGTCGACACCGCCGGGCCTTTCTTGAGTGCCGTTGCGCCGGGCCGCGCAGAGCGGGGCGGTAACTAACTGAATAACCTGGAATTGATAGCCGGCCGCGCGCGGTGCATCGTGCGCCGCCGTTGCCAGGCTACGGGGGAAAGCATGGAAGTCGATTTCGTCACCGTCGACGTGTTCACGAACGAGCGCTTCGGCGGCAACCCGCTGGCCGTGGTGCCCGACGCCCGCGGCCTCAGCGGCGCCGCCATGCAACGTATCGCCAACGAGTTCAATCTCGCCGAGACCACGTTCGTGCTGCCGCCCAACGGTCCCGACAACAGTGCCGCGGTGCGGATCTTCACGCCGCGCGCCGAGTTGCCGTTCGCCGGGCACCCGAACATCGGCACCGCGTTTGCCCTGGCGGTGCAGGGGGAGGTGTTCGGCCGTGCGGTGACCGACACGCTGGTATTCGAACAGCAGGCCGGCCTGGTGCGCCTGGACATCCAGCGCAGCGGCGGGCGGGTTCGCGGCGCACGCCTGGCGGCCCCCCAACCCCTGAGCGTCGCCGCCGAGGTGCCTGCCGACGTGGTGGCCGAGGCCTGCTCGCTCGGGGTGGGCGACCTCGCGAGCGACCCCCACCCGCCGCGCATCGTGTCGACGGGCGCGCCGTTCGTGCTGGCGCGGGTGCACACGCGTGCCGCGCTCGCCGGCGCCGCGCCGCGCACCGAAGTGTTCATCGCCGAGTTGCCGGTGGAACTCACCACCGGCATCCACCTCTACCTCACGGGGGCGCCCGCGCCGGACGACGGTCATGCCGAGGTGCAGGCCCGCATGTTCGCCCCGCTCAACGGGATTCCCGAGGACCCGGCGACCGGCAGCGCCAACCTGAGCCTGGCGGGCCTGCTGGCGAGCCTGCATCCGCGGCGCGATCTCAGCCTGACCGCCACCATCGCGCAGGGCATCGACCTCGGGCGGCCCAGCGTGCTGCACGCCGAGGCGCACAAGCGCGAAGGCGAGGTCACCGGGATGTGGATCGGCGGCGAGTGTGTGGCGGTGATGCGCGGCAAGCTGGACGTCGGCGACGCCGCCTGAGTCTTCCCGCCCGGGCCGCCGGTACTTGCAACGCCGGCGGGCTCGGGCTAATCTTTGCGCAAATAGAATTGCAAGCGTATGCAAAACCGGCGTCGCGCCCGCTCGCGGCGCTTACCGTAGTCATCAATGGGAGGACTGAGAGATGGGTTTCACGCGCAGGAAGTTTCTCGCCACCACGGCCGGTTCGGCGCTCGTGGCCGGGGCGCCGGAGTTCGCCGGCGCGGCGCTGAAGTACGGGCTGAAGGAGGGCAAGCCCTACGCCGGTACCAAGCTCAACATCCTGTCGGTGGTGACGCCGCAGTTCGACGGCCTGATGCTGCGCGACCACGAGTTCACGGCCATGACCGGGATCGAGACCGAGTGGACGTTCATCCCGTTCACGGCGCTGCAGGAAAAACTGGTGGCCGAAGGGGTGGCCGCGAACGGCACTTTCGACGTGGTCAACTACCTCGACTCCTGGGGACCGCCCAACGCGCACTGGCTGCTGCCCATCGACGCCTGGCTGGCGCGCGACGGGATCAGCATGGACCGCTACCCGACGGCGTTTGCCAAGTCGGCGCAGTTCGAGGGCAAGACGCTGGGTTTCCCGCTGCGCGCCCACCCGCAACTGCTGTTCTATCGCAAGGACCTGATCGCGCAGGCGCCGGGCAGCTGGGAGGAGATCATCGAGATCGGCAAGCAGATGCAGGCCGCCGGCTCCGATGTCTCCCCGCTCGCGCTCTACTACAACAACGACGGCAACCGCCAGAACCTGTTCATCTGGATCAACTTCCTGTGGGCCGCGGGCGCGGATATCTTTCACCCGAACTTCGAGGCGGCCTGGGCGTCGGAGGCGGGCCTGCAGGCCACCGAGGACTACATCGGTCTGCACACGGTGCACAAGATCACCAATCCCTCGTCGCTGTCGTTCGTGGAGCAGGATGCCCGCCAGTCCTTCATGCAGGGCAAGTCGGCCATGATCCCCGTTTGGTGGTGGGCCTACTCCTCGATGATCAGCCCCAAGTCCTCGGTGCTGAGCAAGGAACAGGTGGCCTTCACCGGCATGCCCACCTACCGGGGCGCGAAGAAGACGTACGCGATCTCCATGCCGTTCTCCATCTCGCGCTACTCGCGCAAGCAGGAGGCGGCCTGGGAATTCATGAAGTGGCTCTCCAACCCGGACATGGACAAGGCCAACGCCATCGAGCGCAAGGTCGCGGGCAAGGACATCGTCAACAACGTGGTCACCCACATCTCGAGCCTCAAGGACCCGGCGGTGAACGCTGCCAACGACGGCATCCAGGCGGCGGCCTGGGAGTCGCTGGCGCAGTCGGACATCATGCCGCAGATCCCGGAATGGCCGGAGGTGGGCGACCTGTTGTCCGCGGCCATCGCGCAGGCCGCTGCCGGCGGCAACACGCGTGAGTTGATGATCGCCGCGGCGCGCCAGTCAGACAAGATCCTGCGCCGCGCCGGGCGCATCGGCTGAGGCGGGAGAGGCGTCGGGCGGGACGGACGTCGCGCCCGACGCGACCCGTCCCGGCCCGAGGCAAGGGCCGATGCGCGACCGATACCTCAAGTATCTGCTGGTGATGCCGGCGGTGCTGGTGGTGTTCGCCACCGCCGTGTGGCCGCTCGCCGAATCGTTGCGGTTGTCGCTGTACGCCGGTCGGCTGTCGCGGCCGAACTTCCCCCAGGGCTTCATCGGCATCGAGAACTACACCTGGGCTTTCTTCGAAGAGCCCGCGTTCTGGAACTCGGTGTGGGTGACCGGCACCTATACCCTGGCCACCGTCGTGCTGTGCACCGCGCTCTCGCTGGGGCTCGCATTGCTGCTGGCGCCGGGCGGGCGCTTTCGTCTCAGCGTGCAGTCGTTGCTGATCATCCCTTTCGCCATGAGCCCGGCGTTGATCGGCGTCTCGTTCCGTTTCATGTTCAACCCCGAGTTCGGCCTCTTCGATGCGTTCTTCGGACTGCTGGTGCCGCCGCTCGCCACGATCTCCTGGCTGTCGGACCCGGTGCTCGCTTTCTGGGTGTGCGTGATGGCCGACGTCTGGGGCTGGATCCCGTTCCTGACGCTGGTGCTGATCGGCGGCATGTCGTCGATTCCGCGCGACACCATCGAGGCGGCGCAGGTCGACGGCGCCTCGGGCTGGCGCGTGCTGCGCGACGTCACGCTGCCGCAACTGATGCCGGTGCTGGCGGTGGTGATCATCCTCAAGACGATCTTTTCGCTGAAGACTTTCGACCAGGTCTACATGCTCACCAACGGCGGCCCGGGCACCGCCACCCAGACGCTCTCGCACTACGTCTACTTCAACGGGCTCAAGTACTCCAACCTCGGCTACTCGGCAGCGGTGGCCTGGTTGCTGGTGATCCCGATGCTGTTGCTGACCTACGCCTACGCGCGGCTGGTGTTCAACAAGCGGTGAGCACGCCGTGCCCATGAGCGCAAAGCGCAGGAAGGCCCTGTGGGGCGGCGCGCAGGTCGCGCTGATCCTCATGGCCGCGTTCGTCATGCTGATCCCGATCGCGTGGATCGCGATGGCCGCGTTCAAGACCCACGTGGACGTGTTCCAGTTGAAGCTGGCGTTCACGCCGACGCTGGACAATTTCCGCACGGTGTTCGAGGAGCCCTACCGGCTGGGCGACAAGCTGGCGAACTCCACGGTGGTGGCATCGGTGACCGTGGCGCTGGCAATCCCCATCGCCACTCTGGCGGCCTATTCGTTCTCACGTTTCCATCTGCGCGGGCGGACCCTGATGCTGGTGCTGATCCTCGGCACCCAGTTCGTGCCGGCGGTGGTGATCGTGTTGCCGTTTTTCGTCATGTTTCGCGACATCGGGCTGCTCGACACGCGCGCCGGGCTTATCATCGTCAACCTGGCGATCGTGATGCCGTTCGCGATCTGGATGATCAAGGGCTTCATCGACGCGATTCCCGCCGACACCGAGGAGGCGGCGCTGGTCGACGGCTCCACGCGCCTGCAGGTGATCGTCAATATCGTTCTGCCGATGGCCGCGCCGGGACTGGTGACGGCCGGGATCTTCTGCTTCATCATCGCCTGGAACGAGTTCCTGTTCGCCCTGATCCTGACCTCGCGTGACGCGGTGACGCTGCCGATCGGGCTGGCGCTGTTCAAGGCCGAGGAGGGCGATCTGTGGAACCTGCTGGCGGCCGCCGGCATCATCATCATGGTGCCCATGTTCGTGCTGGCACTGATCATCCAGAAACACTTCGTGCAGGGGATGACCATGGGTGCGGTGCGCTGAGCATGGCGAGCGTCACGCTCAAGAACGTGAGCAAGCGCTGGGGCGAGGTGGTCGGTGTCGCCGAGCAGAGCCTGGACATCGCCGATCGCGAGTTCCTGGTGCTGCTCGGGCCCTCGGGCTGCGGCAAGACGACCACGATGCGCATGATCGCCGGGCTCGAGGAGCCGAGCAGCGGCGAGATCTGGATCGGCGAGCGCATGGTAAACGACGATCTGCCCAAGGACCGCGACGTGGCCATGGTGTTCCAGAACTACGGCCTCTACCCGCACATGACCGTCGCCGCCAACATCGGCTACCCGCTCAAGGTACGTGGGGTCGCCAGGGCCGAGATCGCGCCGCGGGTCCTCAAGGCCGCCGAGCAGGTGGAGCTGACGGAGTTCCTCGATCGCAAGCCGCGCGCGCTGTCGGGCGGGCAACGCCAGCGCGTGGCACTGGCGCGCGCGATCGTGCGCACGCCGCAGGTGTTCCTGATGGACGAACCGCTGTCGAACCTGGATGCGAAACTGCGCGTGAGCATGCGCGCGGAACTCAAGCACCTGTCTCACCAGCTGCAGATCACCACCGTGTACGTGACCCACGACCAGATCGAGGCCATGACGCTTGCCGATCGCGTGGCGGTGATGAAAGACGGACGCATCCAGCAGCTGGCCTCGCCCGAAGTGATCTACAACGACCCGGAAAACCTGTTCGTCGCCGGCTTCATCGGCTCGCCCGCGATGAATCTCTTGCACGGCGAGCTCCGCGAAGGGGCTTTTTGCGCCGGCGGGCTGAAGCTGCCGGGGATCGGCGCGGGCGATCGGGCCGGCGTGGTGTTCGGCGTGCGCCCCGAAGACCTCGAGGTCGTGGCGCCGGGGCAGGGCAGTTTCGACGTGCCGGTGTACGCGTTCGAGAACACCGGCGAGAGCGTGCTGATCACCGGCGAGCTCGCCAGCCACCAGCGCGTCATCGCCAAGGGCGCGAGGCACCTGCGCAAGGCCATCGACGAGCTCGTCGGCATCCGCATCGACCCCGCCCACGTCTACCTGTTCGACGCCGCCAGCGGCCAGCGCATTCGCGCCTGAGGGGTGCTCAGCCGGGCGGCGGGGCGACGGCTTCGGCGAGCGCCCGGGCGCGTTGCGCGTCGACGAGCTCGCGCGCGGTGTCGGCCGGCAGACCGCTTTGCTCGAGCATGACCTGGCCGAGCTGCAGGCCGGCTTCCAGCACCTCCGGTACGGCGTGGGAGGCGCCGAGCGAAAGTAGGCGCGCGGCGTGCTCGCTGTCTCTCGCACGCACCAGCACCGGTAGCTGCGGCGCAAGGGCGCGGGCGGCCAGCAGAACCCGTTCGGAGGTCTCGGCGGAACCGGTGGTGATCACCAGCGCCGCGGCGTGCTGCGGGTGTGTCTTCGCGAGCAGCGCGGCGCGGCTCGCATCGCCCAGGTAGACGGCCGCACCGCGGGCGTGCAGCGAGCGTACGCGTTCGGCGTCGAGATCGAGCGCGACATGCGCGATGTGCTGGCGGTCCAGCAACTGGGCGAGCATGCGCCCCGTGCGCCCGTAGCCGACGATCACCACGTGGTCGCGCAGGTCCGGCGCGAGGTCCCCGGCGAACTCGTCCCCGGGCCGTTCCAGCGCCGTGCCGGCGCGCCGGGCGAGCCGGGCGACCAGCGGGGTCAGGAACATCGTCGCGGCGACCACGATCAGCATGAACTGGGCGGTCGCCTCGGGGACCAGCGCCAGCGCCGCGGCCAGGCTCACCACCACCAGCGCGAACTCCCCGCCCTGCGCGAGCAGCAGCCCCATCTCCACCGCCTGGGCGCGACTGAATCCGCTGAGACGGGCGACGGTGGCGGCGAGCGCGCCCTTGAGCGCGAACAGGCCCAGCACCGAAGCCGCGATCAGGACCGGGTTGTCGGCGATCTCCGCGAGATCGGTGCGCATCCCGACGGACATGAAGAACAGGCCCAGCAGCAGGCCCTTGAACGGTTCGATGTTGGTCTCGATCTCGTGGCGAAACTCGGTCTCGGCGAACAGCAGCCCGGCCAGGAAAGCGCCGAGCGCGGCCGACAGGCCCGCCGCATGGGTGGCCGCGGCAGTGGCGACGATGATCAGCAGCGTCGCCGCCATGAACAGCTCCGGGCTGCGCGAGGCGCTGACGAAATGGAACACCGGGCGCAGTACCAGCCGGCCGACCCCGAGGATGACGGCCACCGCCAGCAGTGCCTGCATCAGCGCCGTGGTGAGTGCCCACGCGAGCGAGTCGCCGCCCTGCGCGCCGAGGGCGCCCACCACGAACAGGATCGGCACCACGGCGATGTCCTGCGCCAGCAGGATAGCGAACGTGCCGTGACCGACGGCGGTGCCGAAGCGCCCCTGCTCGGTCAGCAGCTGCATGACGACCGCCGTCGACGACAGCGCGAGACAGCTGCCGAGCACGACCGATGCCGCCAGCGTGTTGCCGAAGGCCCAGGCGATCGCACCGATGGCGAGCGCACTGAGCAGGATCTGCGCCGAGCCCATGGCGAACACCAGCCGGCGCATGTCCCACAGCCGCTCGAGCGAGAGTTCGAGCCCGATCATGAACAGCAGGAACACCACGCCGAGCTCGGCCAGCGCGTTGACGCCCTCGACGTCGGTGATCAGCACGTGGCGCAACCAGGCGTGCTCGCCCGCCAGGCGCGCCAGCCCGTGCGGCCCGAGCGCCAGCCCGATCAGCAGGAACCCCAGCACGGGGCTCACGCGCAGGCGCTTGACCAGCGGGATGACCAGGCCCGCGGCGGCGAGAAACACCACGGTCTCCTGCAATCTGAGATTTTCCATGAGGCGCCGAGAAAGCTCCGTTGCCGTGCCGCGGCGCAGGCCGGACCGGGATCGGGGGGCAATATACCCGATGTCCGCGTACCGTGTGCGCCGCGCGAGCTGGCGCACAGCGGTTAGAATCGCGCCATGAGGCGGGTTTTCACGGTGCTGGTGCTGGCGTTGCTCGCGGGCTGCGCAGGCCAGTATTTCCGCGATGCCGCGGTGGCGCCGGCGCCGACCCCGGCCTCGCTCGCCGACTGGCCCTACCAGGAGTACTGGACGGGCATCGTGTTCAACGGTGCGAAGATCGGTTTCACGCGCCTCGCCATCAGCGCGCTGCCCGAAGGGCAGTTCCGCATCGACAGCGAGGCCGCGCTGCGCCTGCGGTTTCTCGGCGTCGACAAGCGCGTGCAACTGCGCGCCAGCGACTGGGTCGGGCCCGATCTCACCCTGGCGCGGTTCGAGTACGACTATCTGCTCGACGCGAGCCGCCTGGAGTTGCAGGGCCAGGTGCAGGGCGAGAGCCTGCGCGTGACGGTGAGCACTGCCGGTGAGGTGCACGAGGACGTCTACCCGCTGGACGGGCCGCTCTACCCGACGGCGGCCATCGCGATGTATCCCTACCGTGCCGGGCTGGCGGTGGGCCGCGAGTACGCCTACACCGTCTATGACGGCGAGACGCGCAGCCTCGCGCGGGTCGAGCAGAACGTGCTGGGCTACCAGACGAGCGAACTGTTCGCCGGCGAGGCCTTCAAGGTGCAGACCCGCCTGCACGGCAAGTCGGTGGAGACCTGGCTCGACGCACGCGGCCTGCCGGTGCTGGAGATGAGCCTCAACGGCGTGCTGATCGCCGAGCTCGAACCCGAGCACCGGGCCCGCGAGTACCTTGCCCGCGCCGCTTTCAACAAGCGTGACCTGCTGCTGGAGTTCTCACGCGTCGACGCCGGGCGCACGATCGAGGCGCCGCGCAACGCCGAGTTCATGCGGGTTCGACTGCACGGGATCCCGGCGGATTTCCCGTTGCCGGGCGATACCCGCTACCAGCGTTGCCGGCGTGTCGGGGAGGCGCTGGAATGCACCGTTCGACGGCGCCTGCACGCCCCGGCGCCGCCGGCGTCTAGTGCGCCGGGCGACCTGCAGCCGAGCCTCGCCGCGCCGAGCATCAACCCGCGCATCGTTGCGCTCGCGCACGAGATCACCGCCGGGCGCACCGGCGCAGGCGAGCGCGCGGCAAGCCTCGTGAGCTGGCTCGACGCGAACGTACGCAAGGTCGCCGTCGACAGTTTCTCCGCGCTCGACGTGCTCGACACCCGTGAAGCCGAATGCCAGGGCCACAGCTATCTCTACACGGCGCTGGCGCGTGCCCAGGCGATCCCGACGCGGGTGGTCAACGGCCTGGTCTACTCGCAGGCGGTGCACGGGTTCGCCTACCACACCTGGGTGGAGAGCCTGCTCGACGGTGACTGGGTACCGCTCGACCCGACCTTCGGGCAACTCTATGCCGACGCCACCCATGTGCGCCTGCTCGAAGGCGAGGCGGCGGCGGACCTCGCACCGCTCACGCAACTGCTGGGCGTGTTGCGCGCGCAGGTGCTGGAACTGCGTTAGCCATTCGGGGTGCGGTGCCTGTACACTACGCGCCGCCGATGCAAGCGCTCGCGATAAACAATCTGCGCAAGACCTACAAGGGCGGCGTCGTGGCGTTACG
>JBFJWO010000084.1:0-12925 GCA_041623575.1 Gammaproteobacteria bacterium | reverse complement strand
GCGCGCGGCTACCTCGGACGCTACGACCCCGGCAGCGGCGGCTTCGAGGAATGGTTGTTGCCCGGTGGCGAGAACTCCCGCCCCTACGGCACCGCGCTGGACCGCGACGGGCGCATCTGGATCGCCGAGACCGGCGCCGTCCCCAACCACGTTGTGGGCTTCGACCCGCGCACGCGCTCGTTCCTTTCCCGCACGCCGGTGCCGAACGGCGGCGGCAGCATCCGGCACATGTACTACAACCCGGCCCGCCACGAGGTCTGGTACGGCGCCGACACCAACCACATAGGGCGGGTGCGTCTGCCCGACTGATGCGCGGTTCAGGTCGCGGCCGGCGTCCCCCGGGCGAGGCCCGCGGCCGCCCAGCGATGGAAGGCGTGAGTGGCGACGTCCATCACCGGGGTGAACACACCCCCCTCGAACCCCGGCGAGCGACGGCCGCGCTGCAGGCCCTCGACCGCCGAGACGTCTTCGACAAACACCTCGCGCCAACCGTCGAGCACCGTCTTGCGCGCCGCCGCGTGCGCCTCGCCGTCGGCCGCGCCACGCAGGAAGTACAACTGCACGCGTTCGCGGGTGCGATCGTGGGCGAGGGGTTCGAGCACCATCGCGAACAGGTGATCGACCTGCAGACCGAGCAGCAGGTTGGGGAACAGCGCCAGGTACTCGGCCTGGCGCCGCTTGTCCGCCGGCCAGTCCTCGCAGCCCGGCAGGCTGATGCCGGCACGTTCGGCGAACTCGTAGACGTTCGTGCCCTGGCCGGCGAACACGAACTGCTCGGCGATGCTGTAGTGCTCGGACAGCGGCGAGTAGCTGTTGAGGCCCGGGTGCACCCACGGCACGTGGTAAGCCTCGCAGTAGTTCTCGACGGCCAGCTTCCAGTTGGCGGCCACCTCCAGTTCGGTGTAGCCGTCGGCGGCGGGTTGGTACTGCTCGAGGCCGCCGGCGCCGCACAACGGTGCCCAGCGCTCGCGCACCGGGGCCGTGAAGTCGTCGAAGGCGGGCGCAGTGGCACTGAGGTTGACGAACACCAGGCCGAGCCACACGGCGCTCGGCACCGCCCGCAGTCCGTGGCGGGTCTTGTCGAAGCCGGGCAGTTCGTGCGCGCCTGGGCCGCCGATGAACGGCGTGCCGCGCAGGCTGCCGTCGAGGCGGTATGCCCAGCTGTGATACGGGCAGCGGATCGCGTTCTCGAGGCGGCACGCTTGCGCCACCAGGACGTGGCCACGGTGCGAACACACGTTGTGAAAAACCTGCACGCGGCCCTCGGCGTCACGCACCATCACCAGCGGCAGGTCGAGAACTTCTACGGGACAGGCGGCCGGGCCTTCGTCCGGCAGGTCGCGCAGCAAGCCGACACAGGTCCAGGTGCTGGCCAGCAGCGTATCGCGCTCGTAGCGGGCGAAGTCCCGGTCCGTGTAAGCCTGGTTTGGCAGTCCACGCGCTTCGGCGGTGGGGCGTTGCACCGCCTCCCACGTCTGCGGCGAGAGGGCGGCGGGAGGTCGGTTCATGGGTGGACTCCGGGTTGCCTGGGCGCGAGTATGGCGAGCGCACCGAGCGTCGCGCAATCGTCCGCTGCGACCTGTATCAAACCGCGAGCGACACGGCGCCGGCGCGATTCTGGCATAGTGAGCGCCGGCCATCGCCAGGGAGTGAGTGTGCTGCCAGCCTTCGCCCAGACCCGAGCCCGCCCGTGCACGTAGGCCCCGCCCCGGCGCTGCGTCTCGAGCTGCCCGCGGGCCAGGGGCTGCAGCGTAACGTCGCGGCGCTGCTGCGCACGCTGGGCGCGGAGCTGCCGGCGCAGGTGCTGAGCGTGAAAGCCCTGCCGGGCGGGCGCCCCGACTACGAGGTGCTGCTGTCACTGGTCGGCCAGCGGGTCAGCGCACGCACCACCGAAGCCCTCGTCGCCGGCACCACCGTGCGCCTGCGGGTGACCGGCGAGAACCGTCTGCAGCTGCTGGCCCCGGCACCGCCACCGGCAGGTGCGCGCCAGGCGGCCGAGGCCCACGTCGAGCAGTTGCTGGACACGGCATTGCGCAACGCGCTGCCGCGCCAACAGCCGTTGCAGCCTGCATTGCGGGCACTGCGCGAGACGCTGATGCCGCCCGCTCCTGGCGCAAATCCCGGGCCGGCCACGGCGCCGCCGGCGGCGCCCGAAGGCCCGGCGCGCATCGCCATCGAAAAGCTCTTCGAGCAGCTGCCCCGGCTCGGCGACCTGCGCGACCCGACGCGCCTGGCGAGCGCCATCGGGCGCAGCGGGCTGTTTCTCGAGCACAGCCTGGCACGCGGCGGGGCGACGGCCGCGGACGCCGGGCAATCCGACCTCAAAGCGCTGCTGCTGCGCGCCGCCGAAAGACTGCGCTCGGGCACCCGGGCCGGGGGCGCGGCGGGCGGTACCGAACCCTTACCCGGCGACGAGCTCCAGGGCGACACGACGCGGCGCCTGCAGGCGCTGCTGGCCCGGGTGCAGGGCCAGCAACTGACCAACCTGAGCGCGCAACTCGGCAACGCCGGCGAGCCGCCGGCGCCGGCGCGACTGACGCTCGAGTTGCCGTTCCTGGACGGCGCCCGGATCGAGTCGCTGGCGCTCGCCGTCTCGCGCGAATCGCCGGCGCCGGGCCGACGCGCCGCCGCCGAGCCGGTCTGGTCGGTGGCACTCGATTTCGACCTGGGCGAGCTCGGTGCGCTGCACGTACAGGCGTGGCTGCGCGATCGCCAGTTGAGCACCGTGTTCTGGGCCGCGCACGAAGCCACGCTGGGACTGGTGCAGCAACACGTGGGCGCGTTGCGCGAGCAACTCGCCGCCCACGACATCCAGCTCGAACAACCGGCCTGCCATCACGGCATGCCGCCCCGCGCCGCCACCGGCCACCCGCGCGCGCTGATCGACGTCGCGACATGAACACCGACGACGGCACCCGGCAGAAGGCCGTGGCGTTGTTCTACGACGGCAGCAACGCGCCGCGCGTCACCGCCAAGGGCGCCGGGGAACTGGCCGAGCAGATCATCGCCATCGCCCGCGAGCACGACGTGCCGATGCAGGAGAACCCGCACCTGGTCGCGTTGCTGTCGCTGCTGGAACTGGGCGAGGAGATCCCGCACGAGCTCTACGTCAGCGTGGCGCAGATCATCGCGTTCGCCTACTCGTTGAAGGGCATCGACCCGCGGCAACGCCGTGCGGGCTGACGAACGGTCGTCGTCGAACTTTACAACCCGCCCCGCCACTCAATGGGCACATCTCCCTAACTCACTGAATTTAAAGATTTTCCCTGGTCTGGCCTGGATATTGCGGAAGCCAGGGGCAGAAGCGGCTACGCGCCGTCATCGATCGAATAACAATAAGAGAACTCCCTGGAGCCGTACCCTGGTGCGGCTTTTTTTTTGGCCCGCGAGGGAGCGCCCCCCAGCCTTGCCGGGCGCCGGGCACGCTGCTTACATGGCGCCCCCTCCCGACTGCGTGCTCCGGAGAGCCTGATGGCAAGCGTGTCCGAACTCCCGATGCGAGGCGCCCTTCGCTTGCGCGACCGGCGGTTGCGCCCGCCCGCGGCTGTGCCCGGCCCGAAGACGCCGTGAGTTCACGCGGCGGTCGGTTCGAACTGCACGGGCACCGCGGCGCGCGCGGCCTGCGCCCCGAGAACACGCTGGCCGGGTTCGCCTACGCGCTGAGCGTCGGCGTCGACGCCCTGGAGATCGACGTCGGCATGACGTGGGACGGGGAACTGGTGGTCCACCACGACTTCGCCCTGAGCCCCTTCCACACGCGCCGCGCCGGCGAGTGGGTGCTCGACGAACCGGCGCTCTATGCCATGGACCTCGCGCAACTGCGCGACTTCGATGTCGGGCGGTTGCGCCCGGGTACCGCCTACGCAGCCGAGTTCCCCGAGCAGGTAGCCGTCGACGGCGCCGGCGTGCCCACCCTGCGCGAGTTGATCGAGCTGGTCGCCCGGGCCGGCAACGACAGCGTGCGTTTCAACGTCGAGGTCAAGAGCACCCCCGAGGTGCCCGGGCTGACGGCGCCGCCTGAGACGCTCGCCGCCGCGCTGGTGGCTTTGATCGAGGAGACGGGCATCGGCGCGCGAACCCTGGTGCAGTCGTTCGACTGGCGCACCACCGCCGCCGTGCAGCGACTGGCGCCGGCGTTGCCGACCGGCTACACCTCGGCCGAGCAGTCCTGGTACGACACGATCCGGCGCGCCGACACCACGCCGTCGCCGTGGCTGGCGGGACGCCACGTGAGCGAGTTCGGGGGCTCGGTACCACGGGCGATCGCGGCGCTCGGCGGCGCGCAGTGGATGCCCTACTTCGGCGACGTCGACGAGGCCAGCCTGGCCGAGGCGCACGCGCTCGGCCTGCGCACCATGGTTTGGACGGTCAACGCACCGGGCGACATCCACGCCCTGCTCGATCTCGGCATCGACGGCATCACCACCGACTACCCGGAGCGGGTGCGCGCCGTATTGGCCGAAAGAGGCATGCCGCTGCCGGCAGCGACCCCGATCGCCCCGTGAAGCTCTACGGCCTGCGCGGCCTCACCCACCACGGCGGGCGCCTGATGAGCGTCATCAGCCCCGACGGTGCGCAGGCCGTGGTGGCGCACATAGAGGCGGGTGATGACCTGCGCGTGGTGAGCGGCCCCGGGCGCGCACCCCAATACCACGAGATCCGCGCCGGGGCGCTGGACCGGCTCGTGCATCGTTACGCCATCGAAGTGGTCGACGGCCGCGCCTGGCAGGCCCTCAAGAGCGAGTTGGCAAAGCCGGCGCCCTGAGCGACGGGCGCGCCCCCGGCCGGGCCGCGTCGACCGAACGGGTCGAGCGCGCGGGTCCCGCCGCCCCCCGCCGGGGAGCGCTCGGCTGTGCCCGGGGCGCACCTTTACCCGATCCGCCCAGATCGGTTACTTTGCGCACTCGGCCGACGACTACACCAAGGCGGGGGAGACGATGTACAAATCGCTGGTCCTGGATGCGGACAAGTGCACCGGTTGCGTGCAATGCGAGCTGGCCTGCTCGATGGAGAACGAAGGCCTGTTCAACCCGGCGCGCTCGCGGATCAAGGTGTTCGAGTTCGAGCACGGCAAGCGCTCCATCCCCTACACCTGCACCCAGTGCGAAGAAGCCTGGTGCCTGCACGCCTGCCCGACCAGCGCGATCGTGATCAACCGCGAGACCGGCGCCAAGGAAGTCATCGACGCCAAGTGCGTCGGCTGCAAGGTGTGCACCATCGCCTGCCCCTACGGCACCATCAATTTCCACTCGCTCACCGGCAAGGTCGTCAAGTGCGACCTGTGCGGCGGCGACCCGCAATGCGCGGCGGTCTGCCCGACCGGCGCGATCGTCTACCAGTAAGGCTTGCGAGGAGCACACACCGATGAGCTGGCAACGTAAGATTCTTCGCGTCGACCTCACCAACGGCACTACCCACGTCGAGCCGCTGAACATGGAGTGGGCGCAGCAGTTCCTCGGCGAGCGCGGGCTGGCCACCAAGTACCTGTGGGAGATGATGGACCCGAACGCCGACCCGATGGGGCCGGACAACGTGCTGATCTTCGCCACCGGCCCGCTCACCGGCACCATGGCGTCCACCAGCGGGCGCTACGCGGTGGTCACCAAGGGCCCGCTGACCGGGGCGATAGCCTGTTCGAACTCCGGCGGCAAGTTCGGCGCCGAGCTCAAGTTCGCCGGTTACGACCTGCTCATCCTACAGGGCAAGGCGCCCGAGCCGTCCTACCTGTACATCAACGACGACGACGTGCAGATCCTGCCGGCGGGCGAGTTGTGGGGCACGACCGTGTGGCACACGGAGGAGACGCTCAAGCAACGCCACCGGGACCCGCAGATCAAGGTCGCCTCGATCGGCGTCGCAGGCGAGCGCGGCGTCTACTACGCCTGCGTCGTCAACGACCTGCATCGGGCCGCCGGGCGCTCCGGCGTGGGCGCCGTGATGGGCTCGAAGAACCTCAAGGCGGTCGCCGCGCGCGGCACCAAGGGTGTGCGGGTCAAGGATCCCAAGCGCTTCATGCAGGTCGTCAAGGAGACGCATGCGCTGCTCGCGGAGAACGCCGGCGTGCGCGAGATGACCGAGCTCGGCACCAACGCGATGATCGACGTGATGCAGGACTTCGGCGGCCTGCCGACGCGCAACTTCAACGAGGTGCAGTTCGCGGGCGTCGACAAGATCGACCCGGCCGCCATGATGACGCCCAAGCCGAACGGGCACACCAACCTGATCACCAACAAGGCCTGTTTCGGTTGCACCATCGCCTGCGGGCGCATCGCGCACATCGACCCGGAGCACTTCACCGTGGTCAATCGCAAGGAGTACATCCACGCCTCGGGCGGGCTCGAGTACGAAACGGCCTACGCGTTCGGCCCGGTGGTGGGGGTCGACGACATCGACGCCCTGACTTTCGCCGGCTTCATGATGAACGAACACGGCATGGACCCGATCTCCTTCGGCGTGACCCTGGCCGCGGCCATGGAACTCTACGAGATGGGCGTCATCACCAAGGCCGAGACCGACGGCATAGAGCTCAAATTCGGCAACCCCGAGGCGCTCACCGTGATGGCCGAGAAGACCGGCAAGCAGGAAGGGTTCGGCCAGGTGCTCGGGCTCGGCTCCAAGCGGCTGTGCGAGAAGTACGGCCACCCGGAGCTGTTCATGGGGGTCAAGGGCCAGGAGTTCGCCGGTTACGACTCACGCGCCCTGCAGGGCATGGGGCTCGGTTACGCCACCAGCAACCGCGGCGCCTGCCACCTCAAGCACGACACCTTCGCCGAGGACATGGAAGACCAGACCGGCAAGGGCAAAGCGCAGCCCTGCAAGGACTCGCAGGATGCCACCGCGGCGCTCGACTCGACCGGCGTGTGCCTGTTCACTGCCGGCGCCTGGGGCTCGGAGCACCTCGCACGCCAGGTCGACGCGGCCTGCGAGGGCGAGTGGCCCACGGAGCGGTTCCTCGAGACGGGCGAACGGGTGTGGACGCTCGAGCGCATGTTCAACGTGCGGGCCGGCTTCAGCGCCAAGGACGACACCCTGCCCGAGCGCCTGCTCAAGGTGCCCGCGCCGTCCGGCACGGCCAAGGGGCGGGTGAGCGAGCTCGACAAGATGCTGCCCGAGTACTACACCCTGCGCGGCTGGACCCGCGATGGGGTGCCGAGCGAGCAGACCCTGCACCGCCTGGGGCTGTAGCCGGCGAATGCGCGTCACTGTCAAGACCGGCGGCCTGCTCTACGAGTACCTGCCGCCGGAACGCACCGGCAACCGCGCGACGCTGGAGCTCGCCGAGGGCACCACACCGCTCGCGCTGATGCAGCAGCTGCGCCTGCCTCAGGACGGCACCTACCTGGTGATCGTCAACGACGAGCTGGTGCCCGAGGAGCAGCGGGGCGAGCGGCGCCTCGCCGAGGGCGACCGCGTGTCCATCAACCCGCCGCTCAAGGGTGGCTAGGTGAGCCGGCGCGCCGCCGGACCCGGCATCCCGACCTCGCGGCGGTGCCGCTCGCATGCTGTCGAAGGGGCGCTGTTCTAGATGTCCGGGCGCGTTGTCTCTATCCACGTCGCCGCTCGAGAGGGCGGCGAGCTGAGCGATCCGGCCCGGGTCGAGCTGGTGGCCGGCAAGGGACTGGCGGGCGACCGCTACTTCTCGGGCGACGACGAGGCCGCCGTCACGCTGGTCGACGCCGCACAGGTCGCCTGGGTAAACGCTGCACTCGGGCTCGAGATCGCGCCACGCGACACCCGCCGAAACCTGGTCACCGAGGGCATCGACCTCAACGCCTTCGTCGGCAAACGGCTTCGCGTCGGCGGCGCGCTGATCGAAGGGTGCGAGCTCTGCGAGCCCTGCCGCTCGCTCGGTGAGTCCCTGGCCGGGCAGCGCAGCCCGGCGGAGATCGTGCGCGCGTTCGCCGCAAGGGGCGGCCTGCGAGGGCGCATCCTCAGCACCGGCACGGTGCGCGTCGGCGACCCGGTGGCGCCGGCCTGACCGGCGATGGACCCTCGGTAATAAGTCACAATCGGCGGGTCGACCACGTCACCCGCGGCCCATGCCCTTCCCGGCACACTGCCTACCCAGAGACGGGGGAAAGCGCGAAACAGCGCGGAGGGAATGGCGATGTCGACCGACCGTAAACTGCTCAAGCTCGGGCAGCGACTGAGCTCCTGGATCACTTTCACGTTGGTGTGCGCGTGCACGGCTTACGCCGGCTCTCACCTGCAGGCGAACTGGCAGGCATTCGACGCGACGCGCGACGGCTATTTCGGCCAGCCCCACGAGCACCTCCTGCAGGTGCTGGTCTCGACCCCGGACGGCGCGCTGACGCGCGTCGCCTACAGCGACCTGCCGGCCTTCACCGCCGCGCACCCGGGCTATTCACTGACGGTCCCGGGCAACCGCCTGCCGGTGGTGCTCGCCACGCCGCGTCACGGCGCGCAACTGAGCTACCGGGTGCTGTCGCAACGCGACGGACGCCAGCTGGTGGAGACCCGCTACCAGGACCACGAAACGAACGTCGTCGGCGCCTACGTCGTGGACGGCAACGCCCTGACGCCGCTGTACGTACGCAGCTGGGAGCTGTTGCTGGTCGGCACCTCGCTGCTGTTCTTCGGGTTGCCGCTGGCGATCGCGCTGTCGGTGGCCGGGCGGGCACTGCGCCGCCACGAGGAACGCGTGATCCTGGCCCGCGGCGAGCAGCCCTACCCGCGGCGCCTCAGCCTTTCCTGAGCAAAAATGGTCCGGCGCGCTCGGGTGGCGCGCCGGCGCCGCTCAGGGCTGTACGCCCGGTGCGGGTTCGAGCATCGGCGACTCGCGCTCGCGCGAGTGGTCGCGAGCCAGCAGCACGTAGACGGACGGTACGACGAACAAGGTGAACAGGGTGCCGATCGCCATGCCGCCCACCAGCACCAGCCCGATCGAGTTGCGCGCGGCTGCGCCGGCCCCCGTGACCAGCGTCAGCGGGAAATGCCCGGCGACGGTTGCGATGCTGGTCATGGGCACCGGGCGGCGTCCGGCGCGAGGCTGTTGTCGACCACCACGGTCATGCCCGAGCGCAGCTTTGAACACGCCCGTGGTAACCACCTCCTCGCCCGCCGACAGCCCCTCGGTGACGGAAACGAAATCGCCGCGCTCCTCGCCGAGGCGCACGAAACGCTGTTGCAGCACCTTCGTCGGCCCGCTACCGGCCCGCGCTTCACCGTCCTCGACGAACGAACACCGAGTCGCCGAACGGGGCGAACAACACCGCCGTCAGCGGGATGGCGAGGACCTCGAGGCGGGTCGGCAACACCACCTCGACGCCGGCGAACATGCCGCCGCGCAACTGCTCACGGCGATTGCCGATGGTGGCCTGTAACAGGACGTAGCCGGAGGCGGATCTAGCAGGTCCGCCGAGGCGCGGACACGGAGAGTCGCCGGCGGCCGACCGTCCCGCTCCGACGCCGTCCAGTGACTGCCCGTCGCTCGCCGCGTCGGGGCCGGATACAATGTACGGGTTTCGCACCCGGACCCGCGCCGATGCCTACCGACCGTGCCCCGCCGGCACCCGCCATGCTCTACGGCGTGATCGCGATGACCGTGATCGTCGCCGCCTCCAACGTGCTGGTGCAATACCCGATCAACGACTGGCTGACCTGGGGTGCGCTGTCCTACCCGGTCGCTTTCCTGGTCACCGACCTGGTCAACCGGCGCCTTGGCGCCGGCGCCGCCCGCCGGGTGGTCTATGTCGGCTTCGCGTTCGCGGTGATCGCCTCGGTGGCGCTCGCCACGCCCCGCATCGCGGCCGCTTCGGGCACCGCTTTCCTGGTCGCGCAACTGCTCGACGTGTACGTGTTCGACCGCCTGCGCCGGGCCCGCTGGTGGCAGGCGCCGCTGCTGTCCTCGGTGCTCGGCTCAGTGCTGGACACCGCGCTGTTCTTCAGCCTCGCGTTCGCCGGCAGCGGCTTGCCGTGGATGGGCTGGGCGGTGGGCGACCTCGGCGTCAAGCTCGCCGTCGCCCTCGGCATGCTGGTCCCGTTCCGATTGCTGATGGCGCTGACCGTGCCCGGCACCCGCACCGCCTGAGCCCGCTCGCGCTCACTCGGTGGCGGGAACGACGGACACGGTCTCGCCGAGCTTGACGGTGATGAAGCGCGAACCGATCAGATGCGTGGCGGCCTCGGCGAGCAGACGAGGCGGTTCGTCTATGGGCTCGGCGGTCAGCGGGAAAGCACCCCAGGCGACCCCGATGGACAGGCGAGCGCGCACGTCCTCGTGGATGCGCACCGACTCCTCGGGCTCGACGTGCATGTCGCGCATGAACCAGCGCGGCCGGTAGCCGCCGATCGGGATCAGCCCCAGGTCGAACGGGCCGAGGCGATCGCCGATCTCCTTGAACTGCGTGTCGTTGTAGCCGGTGTCGCCCGCGTAGTAGGCCTTGAAGTCGCCGATGCGGATCGACCACCCGGCCCACAATGCGCGGTAGCGGTCGAACAGGCCGCGCGCCGTCCAGTGTTGCCCGGGCGTCGCCGTGATGCTGACCAGCCCCTCCTCGTGCGACTGCCACCAGTCGAGCTCGACGACCTTGTCGATGCCCCAGCGCGCCAGCAGTTCGCGGTAGCCGAGCGGCACCAGCCAGGTCGCGCGGTTGCCGATGGCCTCCGCGCTCGGCCGGTCGAGGTGGTCGTAGTGGTTGTGCGAGATCACCACGTAGTCGATGGGCGGCAACTCGGCAAGGCTCAGCGCGGGCGGCGTGACCCGCAGCGGGCCGGCGAAGGACAAGGGCGAGGCGCGCTCGGTCAACATCGGGTCGGTGAGCACGGTGGTACCGAGGTACTCGATCAGCACCGTGGCGTGACCGAGCCAGGTGACCCGCGGCACCCCGGTGGCGCCGGCCGCGACTTGCGGCACGGCGCGCGGCACGCGCCCGCCCTGACCCTCGTAGGGCGCCCAGTCATCGTCACCGAAATACCTCATGCGCCAGTAGCCGAACGGCGAGCCGTCCTTGCGCGGGACATGGAGATTGCGGAACCCGTCGCGGGTGTGGTGCCCGGGCTTGCCCGGTGCCGGCTCGCCGGACGGCGTTGCGCACCCGGCGAGCCACGCCAGCGCCAACGCCGGGCCGATCGTTTTCCATGAAGTGAGCATTCTGCGGGCGGCTTGCCGGGGAGTGGAATCGGCCCCGGACTATAGCCTATCCCCCCGACGGCCGCGAACGCCCGCGCCGCGCCTTGCCGGGCGGGGCGAATTGCGGTCAAATCCCGAGCCCATGAAAGCCGCCAGCGCAACCAGCTACGACTACATCGTGGTCGGCGCCGGGTCCGCCGGCTGCGTGCTGGCCAACCGCCTCAGCGCCGACCCCGCCAACCGGGTACTGCTGCTCGAGGCAGGCGGCAGCGACCGCAGCCTGTTCGTACAGATGCCGACGGCGCTGTCCATCCCGATGAACATGCCCCGCTTCAACTGGGGTTTCCGGTCCGAACCCGAGCCCCACCTGGACGGGCGCCGCCTCGACTGCCCGCGCGGCAAGGTGCTCGGCGGGTCTTCCTCCATCAACGGCATGGTCTACGTGCGCGGGCACGCGTGCGATTTCGACGAATGGGAGGCGTCCGGCGCCGAGGGCTGGGGGTACCGCCATTGCCTGCCCTACTTTCGCCGTGCCGAGACCTGGGAGGGCGGCGGCGACGAGTACCGCGGCGGCGACGGCCCGCTCGGCACCTGCAACGGCAACCACATGCGCAACCCGCTGTACCGCGCCTTCATCGAAGCGGGCCGCGAAGCCGGCTACATCGACACCGACGATTACAACGGCTATCGCCAGGAAGGCTTCGGGCCGATGCACATGACCGTCAGGAACGGCGTGCGCTGGTCGAGTGCCAACGCGTACCTCAAACCGGCACGCGGGCGCGCCAACCTCACGGTGGTGAGCAAGGCGCTCGCCGAGCGTGTGCTGCTCGACGGGCGGCGGGCGATCGGCGTCGCCTACCGCACGGGCGCACGGCGGGTGACGGCACTGGCCGGGGAAGTGATCCTCAGCGCCGGCTCCGTCGGCTCGCCCATGCTGCTGCAACTCTCCGGGATCGGCCCGGCGGCGGTGCTGGAGCGGGCCGGCGTGGCCGTCGCCCACGACCTCCCGGGGGTCGGCGAGAACCTGCAGGATCACCTGGAGGTCTATTTCCAGTACGCGTGCACCCAGCCGATCACGCTGAACAGCCGGCTGACGCCGTGGCAGAAATTCCTCATCGGCACGCGCTGGATACTGTTCAAGGACGGTCTGGGCGCGACCAACCATTTCGAGAGCTGCGCGTTCATCCGCTCACGGCCCGGTATCCGCTGGCCCGACATCCAGTACCACTTCCTGCCCGCGGCGATGCGCTACGACGGGCGCGCCGCGTTTGCGGGGCACGGCTTCCAGGTGCACGTCGGCCCCAACAAGCCGAAGAGCCGCGGGCGCCTGTGGATAACCTCGCCCGACCCCGCCGCGCGCCCTTCGCTGCTGTTCAACTACATGAGCCATCCCGACGACGTCGCGGCATTCCGCGCCTGCATCCGGCTCTCGCGCGAGATCCTTTCACAGCCCGCCATGGACCCGTTTCGCGGCGAGGAGATCCAGCCCGGCAGCGCGATCACGAGCGATGCCGACATCGATGCCTGGGTGCGCGCCAACGCCGAGAGCGCCTATCACCCGTCGTGCACCTGCAGGATGGGCGCGCCCGACGACCCGCTGGCGGTGGTCGATCCGCACACGCGGGTGATCGGCATCGACGACCTGCGCGTGGTGGACAGTTCCATCTTCCCCACCATCACCAACGGCAACCTGAACGCGCCGACCATCATGAGCGGCGAGAAAGCCGCCGATCTCATCCTCGGCAAGGACCCGCTGCCCGCCTCCAACGCCCCCTACTGGCAGGACGAGCACTGGGGCACGCGCCAGCGGCCCGGCGAACCGGTGCGCCCGGC
>JBFJWO010000083.1:0-13020 GCA_041623575.1 Gammaproteobacteria bacterium | reverse complement strand
GGCCGAGGGCACGCAGGCGGTGGCCGAGGGCGACTACTCCACCCGCCTGTCCCCGTCCGGGCGCGACGAGCTGGGGTTCCTGGTGCGCTCGTTCAACGAGATGACCGCGCGCCTCGCCATGGCCCGCGACGAAGCGCGCCTCAGCCACATGCGCGTGGAAAGTCAGCATACCTACCTGCAGGCGGTGCTCGGCAAGATCTCCAACGGGGTCATTACGCTCAACATGCGCGCCGAGGTGCGTACCGCCAACCAGGCTGCCGTGAACATCCTCGGCGCCGACCTCTCGGCGCACCTGGGCCAGCCGCTGCGCCTGTTGTCGGCCGTGCACGGCGATCTCGAGCCGTTCATCGAGGCGGTGCTGCCGCACGTGCACCGCGGTGAAGAGGAGTGGGGTGAGCAGATCGAGCTGTTCGGTCAGCAGGGGCGCCGCGTGCTGGTGGTCCGCGGAGCGCGTCTGCCGGTCGAGGACCGCGAAGCCGAGGGTTACGTGCTCGTGTGCGACGACGTCACGGCGCTGATCCGGGCACAGCGCGACGCCGCCTGGAGCGAGGTGGCGCGGCGCCTGGCGCACGAGATCAAGAACCCGCTGACGCCGATCCAGCTCTCCGCCGAGCGCCTGCGCCGCAAGTACCTGCCCGACATGCCCCCCGAAGAGGCGCGCGTGCTCGACCGCGCCACGCACACGATCGTGCAGCAGGTCGAGGCGATGCAGTCGATGGTCAAGGCGTTCGCCGACTACGCGCGCGCGCCCGACATGGCGCCGGGCCGGGTCGACATGAACGAGATCGTGCGCGACGTCGGCGAACTCTACCGCGGCATGGACGAGCGCGTGCACCTGGTGCTCGATCTCGCCGATTCACTGCCGTCGATCACCGGCGATGTCACGCGCATTCGTCAGGTGCTGCACAACGTGATAAAAAACGCCCTGGAAGCGCAGCAGGCGCTGGCGCGGGCCGAGGTCCGGATCCGCACCCGCCACGTGCACGGCAGCGGCTACGATTACGTCGAGCTCAGCGTCAGCGACGCCGGCCCGGGATTCGCGCCGGACGTGCTCGAGCGGCTCTACGAGCCGTATGTCTCGACCAAGACCAAGGGCGGCGGGCTGGGGCTGGCAATCGTCAAGAAGATCATCGAGGAGCATGGCGGTGTGGTACGCGTCGAGAACGCCGGCGGGGCGGGTGCGACGGTGGTGATGCAACTGCCGGTGTCCGCCACCGAGCACGGCAGTGACGTGCGCGACCTCGGGCAGGTGGCGAGCTGAGCATGAGCAACGAATCCATCCTGGTGGTCGACGACGAGCCGGACATCCGCAACCTGGTGAAGGAGATCCTCGAGGACGAGGGCTACCGGGTGGACGTGGCGGAGGACGCCAGCAGCGCCCGGCGGGTGCGCCAGCGGGAGAATCCCGACCTGGTGCTGCTGGACATCTGGATGCCGGACGAAGACGGCGTTTCGCTGCTCAAGGAGTGGAAGGACACCGATCAGCTGCACTGCCCGGTGATCATGATGTCCGGCCACGGCACGGTGGAGACCGCGGTCGAGGCGACCCGGCTCGGTGCTTACGATTTCGTCGAGAAGCCCCTGTCGCTCGCCAAGCTGCTGCTGACGGTGCAGCACGCCCTCGAGGCCGGGCGCCGCCAGGCGCAGTCGGTGAAAGGCGTGGTCTCGGCCCAGCAACTGGTGGGTACCAGCCCGGCGATCGCCGGGCTGCGCGAGCAGGCCGAACGCGTGGCAGGGCACGACATGCCCCTGCTGCTGCACGGGGAACCGGGTTCGGGGCGAGAGGCGCTGGCCCGCTACGTGCACATGTGCGGGCGTCGTGCGCGGGCGCCGTTCGTCGAACTCGGCAGCGAGCCCGCGCCCGCCGCCGGCGACACCTCGGCGGCCTGGTTCGAGCAGCACGTCGAACGGGCGGGCGGTGGAACGCTCTACGTCAGGGCGCTCGCCGAGCTCGGCGCCGGCGCGCGCCAGGTGCTGCTGCGGCTGCTCGAGCAGCCGGAAGCCGAGCGGCCGGTGCGCGTCATCCTCGGGTCGGTCGAGGCGCTGGAGGTGGGTGTAGGCGCCGGGCGGCTGCCGGCCGAGCTCTACTACGCGCTGAACGTGGTGCAGCTGCGCGTACCGCCGCTGCGCGAGCACCTCGAGGACGTGCCCGAGTTGCTGGAGTACTTCGTCAACTACTTCGCCCAGCACGAAGGACTGGCTTATCGGCATTTCAACCTCCCGGCGCAGAACCGCCTGCGCAACCACCGCTGGCCCGGCAACGTGCACGAGCTGCGCAACCTGGTGCAGCGCCTGATGATCCTCGGCAACGGCGTGGAGATATCGCTGGAGGAGGTGGAGCAGGCGCTGGTCAGCGGGCAGGGCGAAGTGCCCGCCGAAGAGCCCGGGGGGGCGTCGATGCCGGTGCCTCTGCACCTGCAGCTGCGCCAGGCGCGCGAGGCGTTCGAGCGGGCCTACCTCGAACGCCAGCTCGAAGCCGTCGGCGGCAACATCAGCGAACTGGCCAAGCGCGCCGGCATGGAGCGCACTCACCTGTACCGCAAGATGCGCAGCCTCGGCATCTCGCCACAGAAACGCCGCGGCTGAGGATTCGGGGACGCCGCTACACGCTCGGGCGCCGGCGCGGCGCCGAGGAACAGCAAGAACAATGAGAACGAGCCCAGTGCCTGACTACGGCAGCGAACTGCCGGCAGAACGAGGAAACGCCGTGCGCCCGCCCGTGGCATCGAGGCGCCGGCGACGCGATGACGATTCCCCATGCCCGCCCATCGCAACGAATCGCGTGCGCGGCGACGAACACGAGCGACGGTGCCCGCGGCGCGCAGCCGGCCGCGGCGACTCGCGCAAACCGACCACGATCCCCGGCACGCACGCCCGTTGCCGGCAGGTTGAGCAGTCATGAAGATCATCGTGCTGGGCGCGGGCCAGGTGGGCTCTACCGTCGCCAAGAACCTCGCCAGCGAGGCCAACGACATCACTGTCGTCGACGTCGACCGCGACCTGCTCGCGGACCTGCAGGACCGCCTCGACATCCGCACCGTCACCGGGGTCGCATCCTACCCGGAAGTGCTGCGCCAGGCGGGAGCCGAGGACGCCGACATGGTGATCGCCGTAACCGGCAGCGACGAGGTCAACATGGTCGCCTGCCAGGTTGCCTACACCCTGTTTCGTACGCCGACCAAGATCGCCCGCGTGCGCGAGGCCGCCTATCTCGCCGAACGCAAGCTGTTCGCCCAGGAAGCGACGCCCATCGACGTGCTCATCTCGCCGGAGCAGATCGTCACCGATTTCGTGCGCCGGCTGATGGAGCACGTCGGCGCCCTGCAGGTGCTCGACTTCGCCGACGGACGCGTGCGCCTGGTCGGCGTGCGCGCGTTTCACGGCGGGCCGATGGTCGGGCACGCGCTTTCCGACATCCGCCAGCACATGCCGTCGGTCGACACGCGCGTGGCCGCCATCTACCGTGGCGGCGGCGCCCTGATCCCGACCGGCTCGACCGTGATCGAGGCCGACGACGAGGTGTTCTTCGTCGCGGCGCGCGAGAACATACGCGCGGTCATGGGCGAGTTCTGCGCGTTGGACAAACCGGTCAAGCGCGTGCTGATCGCCGGCGGCGGCAACATCGGCACGCGGCTCGCGCTGGCGCTCGAATCGCGCTACAAGGTCAAGCTCATCGAGGCCCAGCCGCGCCGTGCCCAGCACCTGTCCGAAGTCCTGGACAAGACCATCGTGCTGCTCGGCGACGCCGCCGATCCCGAACTGCTGCTGGAGGAGAACATCGAGGACATGGACGTGTTCTGTGCGCTGACCAACGACGACGAGGCGAACATTCTCTCGGCGATGCTCGCCAAGCGCATGGGGGCGCGCAAGACGATGTCGCTGATCAACCGCCCGGCCTACGTCGACCTGGTGGAGAGCGGCATCATCGACATGGCGATTTCGCCGCACCAGGTAACCATCGGCGCGCTGCTCACGCACATGCGCCGCGGCGACGTCGTCGCCGTGCACTCGCTGCGCCGCGGGGCGGCAGAGGCCATCGAAGCGGTGGCGCACGGCGACAGCACCACCTCGCGCGTGGTCGGTCGGCGCATCGACGACCTGCCGCTGCCACGCGCCGCCACCATCGGCGCGCTGGTGCGCGGCGACGAGGTGATCATCGCCCACGGCGAGACCGTCATCGAGCCCGAAGACCACGTCATCCTGTTCCTGACCGACAAGGCCCACATCAAGGACGTAGAGCGCCTGTTCCAGGTCGCTATCACTTTCGTCTGAGTCGCGTCGATGCAGCCCCAAGTCATTCAGCGCGTGCTCGGACTGCTGTTGATGTTGTTCAGCATCACCCAGGTGCCGCCGATGCTCGTGTCGCTGCTGTACGCCGACGGCGCCCTGCTCGCGTTCGTTTACGCATTCGGCCTGACGGTGCTGCTGGGTGCGCTGGTGTGGTTGCCGGTGCGCAAGGTGCGGCGCGAACTGCGCCTGCGCGACGGCTTCGTCGTGGTGGTGCTGTTCTGGGGCGTGCTCGGCATCGTCGGCGCGCTGCCGCTCTATCTGTCCGGGCAGGCCGGTCTGAGCCTGATCGATGCGGTGTTCGAGTCCATGTCGGGACTCACGACCACCGGCGCCACGGTCATCGTCGGCATCGACAGCCTGCCCCACTCGGTGCTGTTCTACCGCCAGGAACTGCAGTGGCTGGGCGGCATGGGGATCATCGTGCTGGCCGTGGCCATCCTGCCGATGCTCGGCGTCGGCGGCATGCAGTTGTACCGGGCCGAGACGCCGGGGCCGATGAAAGATGCCAAGATGACCCCGCGCGTCACCGAGACCGCCAAGGCCTTGTGGTACATCTACCTGAGCCTGACCGTGGCCTGCGGGTTCGCTTACTGGCTGGCCGGCATGAACGCCTTCGATGCGCTGGCGCACAGTTTCTCGACCGTGGCGATCGGCGGGTTCTCCACCCACGACGCGAGCATCGGCTACTTCGACAGCGCGCTGATCGAGATGATCGCGGTGGTGTTCATGGTGATCTCCGGGGTGAACTTCGCCTTGCACTTCGTCGCCGTGCGCTCGGTCAGCCTGCGCACCTACGCGCTGGACGCCGAGTTCAAGGCCTACGCCGCGATCCTCTGCGGCGTCGCGGCCATCACCGTGGGCTACCTGTACCTGACGGCGACTTTCACCTCGTTGCCGGAGGCTTTGCACCACGGGTTATTCCAGGCCGTGTCCATTGGCACCACCACGGGGTTCACCACTTCGGCCTATTTCAACTGGCCCGGGTTCCTGCCGGTGCTGCTGCTGTTCAGCAGTTTCGTCGGCGGGTGCGCGGGATCCACAGGCGGCGGCATCAAGGTGATCCGGATGCTGCTGCTGGTCAAGCAGCTCGTGCGCGAGATCATCCGCCTCGTGCACCCGAGCGCGCAGTTGGCCGTCAAGGTCGGCAAGAAGCCGCTGCCCGACCGGGTGGTGCAGGCCGTGTGGGGATTTTTCGCCGCCTACGTGGCGGTGTTCAGCTTCATGCTGCTGCTGCTGATGGCGGCCGGGCTCGATCAGGTCACCGCCTTCTCGGCGGTCGCGGCAAGCCTCAACAACCTCGGCCCGGGGCTCGGCGAGGTCGGTGCGAACTACTCGAGCCTCGACGGTTTCTCCAAGGTGGTGTTGTGTTTCGCCATGCTGCTCGGGCGCCTCGAGATCTTCACCCTGCTGGTGCTCCTCACGCCGACGTTCTGGCGCAAATGAGCGATGCCGAGAAATGGGATGCGCGTTATCGGGCCAGCGCCGCGCGGGAAGTCCCCGCCTGCCTGGCGCTGCGCGAGCATGCTCATCTGCTGCCGCCGGCCGGCGAGGCCCTGGACCTGGCATGCGGGCTCGGCGGTAACGCGCTCGCGCTGGCGCGCCACGGGCTGACCACCAGCGCGTGGGACGTGTCGCGCGAAGCGATCGAGCGGTTGCGGCAACTCGCCGCCGCCGCCGGGCTGCGGGTCGCGGGCGAAGCCCGTGACGCGGTGGCGCGCCCGCCGGCGCCCGGCAGCTTCGACGTGATCGTGGTCAGCCGCTTCCTCGAGCGTGGGCTGTGCCCGTACATCGCGGCCGCGCTGCGCCCCGGCGGCCTGGTCTATTATCAGACTTTCGTGCGCGACAAGCCGGCCGGGGTCGGCCCTTCGAACCCGGACTACCTGCTCGGCGACAACGAGCTGCTGGCGCTGTTCGCGGGTCTGCAGGTGCTGGTCTACCACGACGAGGGCACGCTCGGTGACACGGGGCGGGGCGTGCGCAACGAGTCGTTGCTGATCGCGCGCCGGCGCGCCTGACGGGAAGGGGATGAACGACCAGATCGAGAGCTTCGAGGCGATGCTGAAGGCGGGGCAGGACAATGCCCTGCTGCGTTACACGCTGGGAACGCTGCACCTGAAGAAAGGTGCGCCGCAACTCGCCGTCGAGCACCTGCGCCGCGCGGTTGCTTTCGACCCCGCCTACTCGGCGGCCTGGAAGGCGCTTGGCAGGGCGCTGGTCGAATCCGGGCAGAGCGACGAGGCCATCGCGGCCTATCAGCACGGTATCGGCGTTGCCGAGGCGCGCGGCGACAAGCAGGCGGTGCGGGAGATGCAGGTCTTTCTCAAGCGGTTGCAGAAGGGCGGTGGCTGAAAGTCGGCGCGTTGCGGGGCCGGCGCTGGTCGGTTCCGCACCGCGTTTTTCGTGGCGCTTCGTCCATCCCCGCCAGTGGCACGTGTGGTTGCTGCTAGGCGCGCTGTTGCTGCTGCGGGTTTTTCCGCGCGCCCTTCGCGATCGGCTGGCCGACGTGGTCGGCGCCAGTCACTACCGCATCAACGCCAGGCGCCGCCAGTACGCGTTGATCAACCTGTCGCTGTGTTTTCCCGGGCGCACTCGCCCGCAACTGCAGCGACTGGCGAAGCGCCATTTCCAGGCCCATGCCGCGGCGTTGCTGGACATCCCGTGGGTCGGGCTGGCGCCGCGGGCACGTCTTCTGCGCTCTGTCGAGATCCACGGCCTCGAGCACTACCAGGCCGCCCGTGCCGCCGGGCGCGCGGTCATTCTGCTGACCGCGCACAGCAGCGCGCTCGATATCGGCGGCATCGCGCTGAGCGCCCGCCTGCCGATGGTGAGTGTCTTCAACCCGTTCAAGAGCGAGTTCGCCGACTGGCTGATGTTTCGCATTCGCACCCGGTTCGGGTTGCGCCTGGCGCGGCGCGAGGACGGGTTGCGGGTGCTGATTCGCGCCACGCGGGCCGGCGACGCGCTCTACTACATCCCCGACGAGGACCTCGGCCGCCAGCGCACCCGGTTCGCCGAGTTCTTCGGCCAGCAGAAAGCCACCGTGCCGGCGCTGGGCCGCCTCGCGCGGGCGTGCGACGCGCTGGTGCTCCCGTGCTACACCTGGTACCTGAGGGGTGCCGGACGCTACCGCGTGCAGTTGCTCCCCGCGCTGGCGCACGAGTGGTGCGCGGACGCCGCCGCGGACCTGCGCCGGATGAATGCTGCGCTCGAGGAGATGATCGGGCTGTGCCCGGAGCAGTACATGTGGACGCTGCGATTGTTCAAGACCCGGCCCGACGGCCAGCGTTCACCCTACAAGGACTGGCGCGAGCACACCTGAGGGCGGCCCTCAGCCGGTCGCCGCGCGCCTGCGTTTTCGCCTGCCGTAACGGCGCTTGCCGCCGTCGGGCACGCGGCGCAGGCGCTTGTAGTTCCACATGTACTGTGCCGGCGCGATCCGGATCAGGCGTTCCACGGCCTGGTTGATGGCGAGTGCCGACTCGCGCTCGTCGGCGCTGTAGAGCCCCTCGGGGTAGGGCTCTACGAACAGCCGGAACCCGCGGCCCGCGGGCAGGCGTTCCATGAGCACGTTGACGGCGGGCGCGCGGGATTTCCTCGCCAGGCGCCCGAGCAGCGCCATGGTGTAGGCCTCCATGCCGAGAAACGGCGCGAACACCCCTGCGCCGTGCCGCGGTTCCTGGTCGGGCAGCATGCCGATGACGTTGCCGGCGGCCAGCGCGCGGTAGAGGGTGCGCACCCCGCGCGCGTCGGTGGCCGCGGCGCGGGCGCCGGCGCGCTCGCGGGCTGCCACCATCAGCGGGCCGAGCGCCGCCTCGCGCGGCGGGCGGTACATCACCGTGAGGTCCATGCGGCGCGAGAAATACAGCCCGACCAGTTCCCAGCAGCCGATGTGCGGGGTCACCACCAGCATCCCCCGCCCGGCGGCGAGCGCGCGTTCGACGTGTTCCCAGCCCTCGACCTCGCGCACCAGCGCGTCCAGCCGCTCGGGAGCCCAGTGCCACAAGGCGGCCAGTTCGGCGAGCGACTTGCCGGTCTCGATCAGGCTGCCCCGCGCCAGCGCCCGGCGTTCGGCAGCCGGCTGGCGGGGGTAGCACAACGCGAGGTTGACCTCGGTGACGGTGCGCAGCCGGTTGGGGACCAGCCACAGCGCCCGTCCGAGCCCGGCTCCGAGCCGGTGGATGAAGGGCAGATCGAAACGCGAGAGCACTCGCAGGGTCGAGCGCAGCAGCCTGACTTTCATGGGTCCCCGGACGAATGCGCGGCGCGGCGCAACCTTACCCGCAGCGCCGCAGCGCTGACAAGCGTGCCGCGGCTCGTCGAGGGCTGTGTATACTGGCGATCCCGCTCGCCAGCCGAACCGAACCGTGTCGTCCAACAGCTACGCAACCATCAAACCTTCCGCGGCCTGGGAGATGCTGCAGGCCAACCCTTCGGCCGTACTGATCGATGTGCGCTCCGACATGGAGTACCTGATGGTCGGCCATCCCAAGGGGGCCATCCACATCTCGTGGATAGACTGGCCGGATTGGACCGTCAACGCCAATTTCGTCGCCGAGGTGCGCAAGGTGATGCTCGGGCGCACCGCGGAGCACGAGAAGAACGCACCGGTATTGTTGATCTGCCGCAGCGCCAATCGTTCGGCGGACGCCGCCGAGCTGCTGGTGAAGGAGGGGTTCCACGACGTCCACGTGGTCGATGGCGGCTTCGAAGGCCCGCTCGACGACGACCACCACCGCAGCACCACCGCCGGGTGGCGTTTCGAGAACCTGCCCTGGGAACAGTGCTGATCCGCGAGCCTGCAGCACGCGAAAAAGACTCCCGGCCATCCGAGGCCGGGAGTGCGGATACGCCATCCTGGCGTGAGGTGATAACCTTCCCGGTTTGCGAGAAAGCAGTCCAATGCCGCTAGTCCGTTGCGGGCGCCGAAGCGGCGGGACTCCCTGTCTGCCGTTCCGTAATGCGCAGGGTCAGAATAGCCCCACCGCCGGGGCGGCGAAACGGCAGATTTCGGCAATCGTTGTAGGAATTGTCTGACAGAGGATGTAGCCAGCCGTGTCGACCCACCTGCGCACCCTGTACCCGGAGATCGCGCCGCGCCTGCGCCACAGCTTCGACGTCGGCGACGGGCACGTCCTCAAGGTCCAGGAATTCGGCCGCCGTGACGGCCTGCCGGTGGTGTTCCTGCACGGCGGCCCCGGCGCCGGTTGCGAGCGCTTCCACGCGCGTTACTTCGACCCGCAGGTCTACCGCATCGTGTTGTTCGACCAGCGCGGCTGCGGCGGCTCGACGCCGCACGCCGAGCTGCGGGCCAACACCACCTGGCACCTGGTGGCGGACATCGAGGAGATCCGCCGCCGTCTCGGCGTCGAGCAGTGGGTGGTCTTCGGTGGCTCATGGGGTTCCACCCTGGGGCTCGCCTATGCCGAGCGCCACCGCGAGCGCGTGCTGGGGCTGGTCCTGCGCGGCATTTTCCTGTGTCGCGACGAGGACCTGGCCTGGTTCTACCGCACCGGCACCCGGCGCGTGTTCCCCGAGTACTGGGAAGAGTTCCTGGCCCCGATCCCGGAGGCCGAGCGCGGCGACCTGATCCGGGCCTACCACGCGCGCCTGACCGGCGGCGACGAACTGGCCCGCATGGCGGCGGCCAAGGCCTGGTCGATCTGGGAAGGGCGTTGCGCCACCCTTCGGCCCAACCCGGACGTGGTCAACCATTTCGCCAATCCCTTCGTCGCGCTGAGCCTGGCGCGCGTCGAATGCCACTACTTCGTCAACGACTGCTTTCTCGAAGCGGGCCAGCTGCTGCGCGATGCCTCCGCGCTGGCTGGCATTCCGGGCACCATCGTGCACGGTCGCTACGACCTGATCTGCCCGGTGGATCAGGCCCAAGCGCTGGCGCGGGCGTGGCCGGACGCCGAGCTCAGGGTGGTTGCCGACGCCGGGCACTCGGCGCTCGAGCCCGGGATCCTCGACGCCCTGGTGCGCGCCACCGACGCCATGCCCGGGCGTATCGAGCGCGCCCAGGCGCGGTGATCGGGCTGCTGCAGCGCGTCGGCTCGGCGAGCGTCTCGGTCGCGGGCGAGGAGATCGCCCGCATAGGACCGGGCCTGCTGGTGCTGGTCGGCGTGGAGAGGGACGACGGCGAGGCGCAGGCCGAGCGGCTGCTGGAGCGGTTGTTGAACTACCGTGTGTTCGGCGACGCCGAGGGGCGGATGAACCTCAGCCTGCGCGACACCGCCGGGGCGCTCGCGCTGGTGCCTCAGTTCACGCTGCCCGCCGACACGCGCAAGGGCAACCGCCCGGGCTTCTCGACCGCCGCCCCGCCCGAACGGGGGCAGGCATTGTTCGAGCACCTGCTCGCGCGGGCCCGGGCGTTACATAGCCCGGTGGCGGCGGGGCGCTTCGGGGCCGACATGCGCGTAGCGCTGGTCAACGAGGGGCCGGTGACGTTCTGGCTGCAGACCGGACCGCGCTGAGCGACCGGCCGCCCCGGCGCCTCAGCGGCACAGGGCCAGCTTTTCGAACGCCTCGCGCTCGGCCTGCTCGGTCTCGGTCAGCGCGACCAGGTCCGAAGGGCGGTTGCGATCGCTCGCCCGTTCGAGGTCGCCCTGGGCGCGCAGCACCAGCACCTGGTCCACGTCGTCCAGGCTGGTTCCGGGGACCAGCGTCGTGATCAGGCGCAGCCCGCCCTCCTCCGGCACGAACTCGTAGCGGAAGCCGGGCGGTTGCTCGACGCTCGCGAACCGCCCGCTGGCGGTGCCGAAGCGGATCGGCCGGTAACTGTCGCCGATGGCGCCGCCGCTGTAGCTGTCGATCAGGCTGATACGCACGCCGCCGGCGAGGCGCAACTCGCCGGTCACGATGAGCACGTCGTGCTCGGTGTCGCCCAGGCCGCCCAGCTCGAGATCCAGGCGGGCGGCGTCACCGAGCGTCAGGTCGCCGTCGACGAGCACCGTGCCCGGCGAGGTGCCGGGGCTGATCGTGGCACCCGGCGCATCGACGTCGGCGAGCACGCTCCCCGACCCCTCCAGGGTCCCGGCCAGTAGCTCCAGCGGCGGGTCGCCGCCGACGGCGCCTCCGCGCAGCGACAGGGTGCCCGCGCTCTGGCGGTAGCCGCCGGCGAACAGCAGCGTGCCGGCGTCGACGTTCACCCGCCCGGCGTTGGCGAAGGCGGCGTTCAACGTCACGGCGCTCGCCGCTCCCATCGTGAAGGTGCCGGCGTTGGTGAAACTGCCGCTGCCGTCGATGCTGCTGGCGGCGCCGGCCACGACCGCGTCGAACAGTCCGCCGGCCGCGTTGTCGATGCCGGCGGCGCTGTCGG
Organism: Gammaproteobacteria bacterium; assembly: GCA_041623575.1. GTDB lineage: Bacteria > Pseudomonadota > Gammaproteobacteria > JAHELT01 > JAHELT01 > JAHELT01. Next base: position 1,412 of record JBFJWO010000083.1, on the reverse strand, counting down.
CGAACACGATGTCGCCGTCGCGCCATTTGGCATCGCCCGTGTTGCGCCAGGTGAGACCGCTCAGCGTGTGCGCGGCCGTCGTTCGGACCTCGCTGTTGGCGCCGGTCTGAAACGTGCCGCTGCCGGCGAGGGTCCCGCCGTCCCAGAAGAAATCGCCCGTCAGCGACAGGTTCTGCGCACCGTCGAGGGTGCCGGCGCCGAGCAGCAGGGTCTCGCTCGAGGCCGCGCTGGCGAACGTCAGGGCGGCGCCGCCGGCGAGCGAGATGTCCTGGGCGGCAAAGGTGCCCGCGCCCACCGTCAGCGCACCGCCGTTCAGTACCAGGCGGCCGTTGACGGTGGTGGCGGCGGTGGTGATCACGTCGGTGGCCGCGCCGAGGGTCAAGGTGGCGTCGCGCGCCAGGCTGAGTCCGCCGCTGTGGGCCAGTCCCTGGACCGCTTCGAGCGCGGCGTTCGCACCGATGTCGAGGTCGCCCGTGGGCCCGTTGCTCAGCGCGCCCGTGAAGCGCAACGTGCCGCCCGTCAGGCCGAGGCTGCCGTCGTTGGTCACGCCCGGCGCCACGGTGCGCGCGGCCGCTCCCGTGAACGTCAGGGCGCCGGCGTTGCGCAGGCTGCCGGTGCCGAGCAGGTCGATGCCCCCCCAGTCGGCCGTGCCGGTGTTGAGCCAGGTCAGGGCGTCGAGTGTGTGGCCGGCGCCGGTGACCACGGTCGCGGCCGGGGTGGTGAAGGTGCCGCCCGTGCCGCGCAACGCGCCGCCGCTCCAGTTGAAGGCGCCGGTGAGGGTGAGGTTGTCTGCGCCGTTCAAGGTGCCGCCCAGCTGCAGGTTGGCGGTGGTGGCGGCGATGTTGAAAGCGGCGCTCGCCAGCGGGTCGAGGCGCGTGTCGGTAGCGGCGTAGGTCCCGGCGTTCACGCTGAGCGTGGCCGTGCCGGTCACCTGCACGTCGCCCAGCAGCGACGTGGACGCGGTGGTGGTGAGGGTGTTGCCCGGCCCCAGGCTGAGCGCGGCGCCCGCCGGCAGGGTGAGCCCGCCCGCGTGGGTCAGCGGGCCGTTGAACGCGACGCTGGCGCCGCTCGCCAGGTCCAGGCTGGCCCCGGCACTGTTGACCAACGCCGCGTTGAAGCTGGTCAGGCCCGCGTTCAGGCCGAGCGAGTTGTTGTTGGTAAAGGCCACCGCGAGGTCGTGATCGCTGGCCGAGTTCAGGTTGAAGGTGCCGTTGTTGACCACCGCCCCGGCGCCGCTCAAGCCTTCGCCCGACGGCGTGGTGACGTCGACGGTGCTGGCCGCGGCGACCGTGAGCAGGGCCGCCGCGTCGGCCAGCAGCAGGCCGCCGCCGGCCCAGTCGACGCCGCCGTTGGCGTTCCAGCCGATGCCGCTCAGCGTGTGCTGAGCGCCGCTGAGCGTCGCCGCGCCGGTG